>JBAUMA010000520.1:0-7528 GCA_049578485.1 Specibacter sp. | reverse complement strand
ACGGGAATGGTGTCGCGCAGGCCGATGGGCCGTTCGGCGGAGGCCACGCATACGCGGGAATCGCCCTGGCGGCGGAAGATCTGTGCGCTCTCGCCGGTGGAGTCGCGCAGCTGCAGCAGCACGGGTCCGGCCGCGGCAATCAGGCGGTCCTCGCCGGCGGCGGAGGCAAGCTCCACGAGCCGGCTGCCGAGCACAAACCGTCCCTGCATGTCGCGGCTGACCAGCCGGTGATGTACCAAGGCAAGTGCCAACCGGTGCACGGTGGGCCGCGCCAAACCGGTGGCCGCAACCAGTTGAGCCAGGGTGGTGGGGCCCGCTTCAAGTGCATCAAGCACGAGGGCCGCTTTATCGATGACGCCAACGCCACTAGAATTGTCCATGTAATTATATTGACGTCTCATTATGTGAGATGCAAATCGGTGGGCTGGCTTCAGCGGGGACCGGGCTGGAACAGTAAGGGATATACAAACCACCGAGCCGCGCGCCGACCCCCAATTCTACGGGGCGGACCGGTTCAACCGATGAAGGGAGCTGGCCGTGACCGAGGCAACCACACCCGACGCGCACGACTTCGCACAGACGCCGTCGGCGCCGCGCAGGGCCGCAAAGACGCTGGCTGAAAAAGTCTGGCGTGACCACGTTGTCAAGCAGGGTGAAGGCGACGGCGACTCAGCCCAGCCCGACCTGCTCTACATCGACCTTCACCTCATCCACGAAGTGACCTCGCCGCAAGCCTTCGAAGGGCTCCGCCTGGCTGGCCGCCCGCTGCGCCGCCCCGATTTGACCATCGCGACGGAGGACCACAACACCCCCACGCTGGCCATCGACAAGCCGATCGCCGATTTGACCAGCCGCACGCAGATCCAGACCCTGCGCAACAACTGCGCCGAGTTTGGCGTGCGCTTGCATTCCCTGGGCGACGCCGAACAAGGCATCGTGCACGTGGTGGGCCCGCAGCTGGGCCTGACCCAGCCGGGCATGACCGTGGTGTGCGGCGACTCGCACACCTCCACGCACGGCGCCGTCGGTGCGCTCGCGTTCGGCATCGGCACCTCCGAGGTGGAGCACGTCATGGCCACCCAGACATTGCCGCTGAAGCCGTTCAAGACCATGGCCATCAACGTCGAAGGCACGCTGCGTCCCGGCGTCACCTCCAAGGACGTCATCCTGGCCGTCATCGCCAAGATCGGCACCGGCGGCGGTCAGGGCTACGTCCTGGAATACCGCGGCTCGGCCATCCGGGCTCTGTCCATGGACGCCCGCATGACGGTCTGCAACATGTCCATCGAGGCTGGTGCCCGCGCCGGCATGATCGCCCCGGATGCGACCACCTATGAGTACCTCAAGGGCCGCCCCCACGCGCCGGTCGGTGCCGATTGGGATGCCGCCGTGGAGTACTGGGACTCCCTGACCACCGACGACGACGCCGAGTTCGACGCCGAGGTGTTCCTGGACGCCAACACCCTGGAGCCCTTCGTCACCTGGGGCACCAACCCGGGCCAGGGCGTTTCCTTGAACGACGCCGTTCCCTCACCGGAGGACTTTGGCGACGAGAATGCGAAAGCCGCCGCCGAGCGTGCGCTGGCCTACATGGATCTGGAAGCCGGCACGCCCATGAAGGACATCCGTGTCGACACGGTGTTCCTGGGCTCCTGCACCAACTCCCGCATCGAGGATCTGCGCGCGGCGGCGGACATTGTCCGCGGCCGTGAAAAGGACCCCAACATCCGCATGATGGTGGTGCCCGGCTCAGCCCGCGTCCGTCTGGAAGCCGAGGCCGAGGGCCTGGACAAGGTGTTCCTGGCGTTTGGTGCGGAATGGCGATTTGCCGGCTGCTCCATGTGCCTGGGCATGAACCCGGACCAGCTGGCACCGGGGGAGCGTTGCGCGTCAACGTCCAACCGCAACTTTGAGGGACGCCAGGGCAAGGGTGGGCGCACCCACCTGGTCTCGCCCGTCGTCGCCGCCGCCACAGCGGTGCGCGGCACTCTCAGCTCGCCGTCTGACCTTGAGCCGTTGGCCGAGTCCTCGGCGGTCGAGCCTGTCGAGACCCAGTCCGCGTCCGCAAGCACCGTAGCGTAAGGAGCTAACACCATGGAAAAGTTTTCTTCCCACACCGGCATCGGTGTTCCGCTGCGCCAAAGCAACGTCGACACCGACCAGATCATCCCGGCCGTTTACTTGAAGCGGATCACCCGCACCGGCTTCGAGGACGCGCTGTTCTCCAGCTGGCGCAAGAACCCCGACTTCATTCTCAACCAGGAGCCGTTCAACGCCGGCTCCGTGCTGGTGGCCGGCGCAGACTTTGGCACCGGGTCCTCCCGGGAGCACGCCGTCTGGGCGTTGAAGGACTACGGCTTCAAGGCTGTTCTGTCCTCCCGCTTTGCCGACATTTTCCGCGGCAACTCCGGCAAACAGGGCCTGGTGGCCGCCGAGGTGGCTCAGGATGACATCGAACTGATCTGGAAGGTCCTCGAAAACGCGCCCGGCACCGAAGTGACCGTGGACCTGGTGTCCAAAATGGTCACCGCCGGCACCGTTGTGGCACCCTTCCAAATTGACGACTACACCCGCTGGCGCTTGCTCGAAGGCCTGGACGACATTGGCCTGACGCTGCGCGACGAACCGGCCATCACCGCGTTTGAAGCCACCCGCCCGAGCTTCAAGCCCGCCACGCTGCCGGCCAAGATCCAGTAGCAGCATGCTCATAGCCGGCCCGTCCCTTCGTTGGGGCGGGCCGGTTTTTGCTTGCCACGGTGATTGAGCTTGTCGAAATCCACGTCCGCACGCACGGGTGCCCGGGGGGTCGTTGTGGTGATTCGCCCACGGCCCACCATCGGCGGATGACCACAACGGCCCCCGGGCTAGTGGGATCCGTCCGGAGTGGGGGCGGATGACCACAACGGCCCCCGGTGATTGAGCTTGTCGGAATCCACATCCGCGCACCGGACGCACCGGGCAAATTCACAGCAAAAATATGGTTCGATGCCCGAACAAAGTGCATACGCTAGACGCATGGAATCAGGCAGGGAATTCCGCGGTGAACCTGATCCCGCGGTGGCCGCAGTCCGGGCACTGGTGCGTGTGTCCCGTGTCTTGGAGCGCTCACTGGAGGAGCTGAGCCTGCCGCACTACCGGGTGTTGGCAGCCGTGTCAGCGGGGGACGAAATAGCCTCCAGGGTGGCCACCCGCCTGGCCCTTGGCCGCCCGGCCGTCAGCGCCGCCGTCGCCACTCTATGCGAGCGCGGGTTACTGGAGCGCGTCGAGATGGCCGCGGACCAGCGCTCCGCTGGCCTGAGGCTGACCGAGACCGGCTGGGACGCATTGACCCGCGCCGACGCAGCCATGGCATCGGAATTGCGCAGCGTGGCCGCCAAGACGGAGCATCCGACCCAATTGCTGGATACCTTGGGGCTGCTCAACGACGCCGTCAGCGCCCGGTATGCCGAACAGCGGGCCGCATGCACCGGCGTCGTGCCTGAAAGGGCGGCAACTGACGGTTCCGCCGTGAAATGACGCAGCTCAGGGACCGAGGTCCTGCAACCGACATCCCGGCGGGGTATGAGAGCCCGCCGGACGGGCCCGGGTGGGTGCGCCGGCTGTGGGGCTACCTCATGCGCCACCGTGTGGACATGATTGTCTCCTTTACCGCGGCCGTGGCAGGCAGCTCCGCCCAGACCGTGGTGCCGCTGGTGACCCGGCAGATTGTGGACAACGTCATCCTCAAACCCACCTCACCGCTCTGGCCGTGGCTGGCCCTCTTGATCATTTTGGGCATCGCGACGTTCGGCTTCTCCTACCTGCGCCGGTATCACGGCGGCCGGGTGGCCCTCGCCGTGCAATACGACCTCCGTAACGACATGCACCAGCACCTGCAAACCATGGACGCCGGCAATCTGGACAGGATGCCCACCGGCCAGCTGGTGGCCCGCGCCAACTCTGACTCCGCACTGGTCCAGGGCCTGCTGTCGTTCCTGCCCATCATGAGCGGGAACGTGCTGATGATGCTCCTGTCCATCACGGTCATGCTGTACCTCTCGCCCCTGCTGGCCATCATCAGCCTCGTCATGGCGCCGGCGCTGCTCCTTGTCTCGTACAGGATGCGCTGGCGGATCTTCCCCGCCACCTGGGACGCCCAGCAGCGCGAGGGCGACGTCATCCAGATTGTTGACGAGGTGGTCAACGGCGTCCGCGTGGTCAAGGCATTCGGGCAGGAGCAGCACGAGGTGGAAAGGCTCGCCGATTCCGCCGGCAAGCTCTATGGCTCACAGATGCGCGCAACCCGCCTGCAGGCCCGGTATCAGCCGCTGCTCCAGGCCATCCCGTCGCTGGGGCAGGTGGCCGTGCTAGCGGCAGGCGGATTCCTGGTGCTGCAGCACGACATCACGCTCGGCACGTTCCTGGCGTTTTCCACCTACGTGGCCCAGCTCATGGCACCGGCCCGGCAGCTCGCGGGCCTGCTCACCATCGGCCAGCAGGCACGCGCAGGCCTGGAACGGATCTTCCAGCTGCTGGACCTCAAGCCGGCGATCGCCGACGCCCCCGACGCTTTTGAGTTGCCGGACGTCCAGGGCGCCATCGAATTCCGCAACGTCACCTTTGGCTATGGAGGGGGCGACGACGGCAACGGCAAGGACGTGATCGACGGCGTCAGCTTCCGCATCGCCGCAGGGGAGCGGGTGGCCATCGTGGGACCCAGCGGCAGCGGAAAGTCCAGCGCAACCCTGCTGGTCTCGCGCTTTTACGACCCCCAATCCGGGACCGTACTGGTTGACGGCAACGACGTCCGCACCGTCACACTCGGCTCCCTGCGGCGCCGGATCGGCTCGGTGTTCGAGGACAGCTTCCTGTTTTCGGACACCGTCCGGGCCAACATTGCCTATGGGGCCCCGGACGCCACGGACGAACAAATCGAGGCCGCCGCCCGGATCTGCCAGGCCCACGACTTCATCCAGGGGCTGCCGGCGGGCTACGACACCCTGGTCGGCGAGCGCGGGCTGATTCTCTCCGGCGGCCAACGCCAGCGGATAGCGCTGGCCCGGGCCATCGTGGCCGACCCCCGCATCCTGATCCTTGACGACGCCACCAGCGCCATCGACGCCAGGACCGAGGAGGCCATCCACGAAGGCTTGCGGGAGGTCGCCCGTGGGCGGACCACGCTGCTGGTTGCCCACCGCCTCTCATCCCTCCACTTGGCCCAGCGGATCATCGTCCTGAGCGCGGGCAGGATCGTTGCCACCGGCACGCATGAGCATTTGCTGGCCACCAGCGCCATCTACCGCTCCCTGTTGACAGGGTTCGACGACGAAGCACCACCGGCACCGGGGGCCGGGATCGAGGAATTGGCGCGCTACACGGCCCGGAAGGCGGCTGCCTCTGCCGAAGCCGGCCCTGGAGCCGGCCCTGATGCGGGCCCCACTACCGGCACGACGGCGGCGGCCTGGGGACGTCCCCACGATCACGCAGCAGCCAATGGCACGGCCCCGGCGGTAGGGGCGCCAAGCATCGGGGCCGGGTTGGGGCGCGGCGGCGGTGGCAGCTGGCGGCGTAACCTGGCGCCAACCCCGGAACTGTTGGCCCGGGTGGCCGCCTTGCGACCCGTACGGGACACGGCGGTGAATGATCTGGCGGCGGAGTCGGTGCCGAATCCGCACTTTAGTTTGTGGGCACTATTGCGGGAGTTCCGCCGACCCCTATTGCTGGGGCTCCTGCTGGTGGTCCTGGATGCCGTTGCCTCGCTGGTGGGCCCGGTCCTGGTGCGGACAGGCATCGACGAAGGCGTCGGCCAGGGCCTGGAGACTGTGCTGTTCGCCGCCTCCGGGGTGTACCTCGTGGCCACTTTGGCCGACTTGGTCATTGAAATTGGGGAAACGTTCGTCACCGGCCGCACGGCGCAAAGGATCATGCTGTCGCTGCGGATCAGGATCTGGGCCCAGCTCCAGCGGTTGTCACTGGACTACTACGAGCGGGAGATGGCCGGGCGGATCATGACCCGGATGACCACGGATGTGGACCAGTTCGAGTCGTTGATTGAAAACGGCCTGCTCTCCGCCCTGGTGGCGTTCGTGACGTTTGCCGGCGTCGGCACCGCCTTGGTGATCTTCAACGCGGAGCTGGCCCTGTGCGTATTCCTGGTGGTCATCCCACTTGCCGTCGCCACCGTCATGTTCCGGCGCCGTGCCGCGGCACTGTACGACCAGTCGCGCGAGCGCATCGCCGTCGTCAATGGTGACTTTCAGGAGAGCCTGGCGGGGGTGCGGGAGTCGCAGGCGTTTGTGCATGAGGCGGTCACGATCGAACGGTTCCGAGGCTTTGGCTTGCGCTACCTTGATTCGCGCATGGCGGCCCAGCGGCTGGTCGCCACCTACTTCCCGTTCGTGGCGTTCCTGGCGGATGGGACGGACGCCATCGTGCTCGGCGTTGGCGCAGGCATGGTCACCTCGGGGGCGCTCACCACCGGTGCCCTGATTGCGTTCCTGCTGTACATCGACATGTTCTTCTCCCCAATCCAGCAGTTGTCGCAGGTCTTTGACGCCTGGCAGCAGACCAGGGTCTCCGTGCTGCGGATCGCGGACCTGATGAAGATGGAGACGCTCACCCCGAATGCGCCGTCAGCTCCGGACCTTGGACGGCTCGACGGCGCCCTGGTCCTGGACGCGGTGCACTTCCGCTACCCGTCCGAGCCCCTCCGCCGCAGCACGCGGCCGGCGCTGAGGGGCCCGGCCGACGCCAAGCTGGCCGGACCGGACTATGCGGGCCTGCAAAAGAAGCCTCCCGAGGCCATTCAAGGGCTGGAACTGTGCATTTCCCCGGGGGAGACTGTGGCCCTGGTGGGTGAGACCGGGGCCGGGAAGTCCACCGTCATGAAGCTGTTGATCCGTTTCTACGACCCCGACGCCGGCAGTGTCCGGGTGGATGGGCGGGACCTGCGCGGGCTGGACCTCACGGGGTACCGGCGCCAGCTGGGATACGTGCCGCAGGAGGCGTTCCTGTTCACCGGATCCATCCGCGACAACATCGCCTATGGCCGGCCCGACGCTGATGACGCAACAGTGGAGGCCGCGGCCAGGGCCGTGGGCGCCCATGACTTCATTGCCACGCTCGACGGCGGCTACCGGCACGAGCTGGCCGAACGCGGCAGATCCCTCTCCGCCGGGCAGCGGCAACTCATCGCCTTGGCACGGGCCGAACTGGTCAACCCCGCCATCCTGCTCCTGGATGAGGCCACCTCCAACCTGGACCTCGCCACGGAAGCCAAGGTCAGTGCCGCCATGCACCGGCTCTCCAGTGGTCGCACCACCGTGGTCATCGCGCACCGCCTGCAGACCGCCCGCTCGGCGGACAGGATAGTGGTCCTGCACAACGGCAGGATCGTGGAAATAGGCCCCCACGCCGAGCTCCTGCAACGCGGAGGTGCTTATGCCGCCATGTGGGAAGTGTTCGAGCCCGGCTCCACTGCACCATCTTGACCATATCGGCAGCGCTGACGCCGGGGCATTTCTGACGCGCGGGGGCCGCGGTTGCCATT
>JBAUMA010000519.1:0-3024 GCA_049578485.1 Specibacter sp. | reverse complement strand
GCCGGGAGCGGATGGCAAGAACGGCCCCCGTAACAAATCCCGGGGCCGCCAGCCCGGCATAGACTGGGCGCATGCCTATCATTCCGGATGACAAAGACTGGACGTGGGTGCTTTCCGCGCCGTGTCCTGAATGCGGTTTCGAGGCAGCGAAGACCACACCGGCCGCCGTAGCCACCACCATTCCGGCGCTTCTTCCACGCTGGCAGGCGGCACTGAAGCGGGCAACGGCGGAGCAACGCCCCGATGAGTCCACGTGGTCAGTGCTCGAGTACGCCGCCCACGTCCGGGACGTCTTTGACGTGTTCGAAGCGCGCCTGCAGCTGATGCTCACGCAGGAGAATCCGGTGTTTGCGAACTGGGACCAGGACCAGGCGGCCATCGACGGCGACTACGCGCGGCTGGATCCCCGCGAGGTGTACCATCAGCTGGTCCAATCGGGCAGTGACGTGGCGGACGCCTTTGGCGCCGTCACACCGGAGCAGTGGGGCCGGCGCGGACTGCGCAGCAACGGCTCCGAGTTCACGGTGTTAACCCTGGCGGGCTATTTCCTGCACGATGTGATCCACCACCTGCACGACATCGACGCATAGTCGGTGATCGAGCCGTTCGAGATCTCGCTCCCCAGCCGCTTTTCGCCCGTCTGCTTACAGCCCTTGCCAATATTCGTACATGGTTTGCTGATGGTCCCTGCCCATTTGGGCCCACTGCCGCATCGCTTCCTTCGTAGGGTGCGGTGGCCGGAAATTGGAATGCTTGTAGAGGCTTGCATGTTCATCCCACATGGCAACACGGAGCCGGGCGGGGACGGACTCGGGGGAAGCGTGCAGGTGGATCAGTAACGCGCCTTCAAGTTCTGACGCACTGACTGTCGGGCTGTCGTTCGGCCGGTGCCCCTCATTGCGCCACTCGACAGTCGCGATCGCATACGCAGTCCCGGTTACCTCCTCGGCCAGACTGAAAAGCCCATCCGCCGAGAGGCTGGGGAACTCGCCCGCGAGAGCATCGCGAAGTACCTCATGCCCTCTGACACTCAATAGCTCACCCGCCCCGGTGGCCTGAGCCACCACGGGAGCCACCACCCGCGAAGCGATCTCCCTGGCCTGTTCGAAGCGAAGGGAGAAGAAGACCTTCGCGGGGTCGAACCCTCCTGGGTTGGTTACTTTTCGCATCCGTCCGCCGGCCCCTTCCCGGCCTACAGCGCCTTGTCCCAAGCCACGGTGCGGCGCAGGGCCCTGTACCCCATGTGCTCATACAGCCCCAGGGCGCCACTGGGGTTTTCGGTGTCCACATCCAGGCAGGCATGGTCCATGCCGGCGGCCTTGTACCGGGCCATGGCGTCAGCCAGAATGGCCTGGGCGATGCCGCGCCCGCGCCAGGCCCGCCGCACGCCCAGGATCTCCGTGTAGCCCTCCTGCCGGCCCTCCCGGGCGAATCGCTCGGTGTCGTACATGGACATTTGGTAGCCCGCCACTTCGCCCGTGGCGTCATCAAGCGCCACAGCCGACCAATCCTGGCGCAGGCTTTCGTGCCGAAGCAGGAACCCCCACCTTTCTTTGCTGCGCGGCGCCGAACCCCAGTGATCGGCAAAGGCCTCGTTGTGGGCCAGCCTGACGGCTTCGGCCAGCTCCGGGGTGAACGGCACGATGCTGATACCCTCCGGAGGGGTCACCTCCGGAACCTCCGCGAGCGGGCGCAGCATCTCCGAAAAATACCTGACGACGGCGTACCCGGCACGAGTCAACAATGCCGTGCGCGCGGGGTTGATTTCCTCCGCGTAAATGCGGCCCGCGGCCTTGTCGAGGCCGTCAGCCGCACACCGGATCCGCAGGCGGTCCTCCTGACAGGCCAGCACCGCCGCGCCGATCCGCTTCCGCTGCCACTGCGGGTCAACACCGCCAAAGGCGTACCCGTAGCTCGACGCCGGGTTTTTGGACACAAAGCCGTAGGCCCGTGGCACGCCGTCGGCGTCGAGGCCCACCAGGGTGTTCTCGGCCACGGGGTCCTGGCTCGACTCCAGCACCTCTTCGAGGTCCGAACGTTGATCGTGCCAGGGCGCGCCCTCGGCCTCGGCAATGCGCACCACCAAGTCCAGCCATGACTGCACGTCTCCGGCAGCCAAGGGGCGGAATTCAAGGCCGTCGGCGGCCGGCAGTTGCCGGGAAGCGGGGTGCATCATGCCCCCAGCCTAAACGCCAGCCCGCTCCCGCACCATGCCGCCTCCAAGCACCAGGTGACGGTCACCTTCCTCGGCCAGCGCGTCGTCGTGGGTCACCAGCACCACAGCGGATTTCGCCAGCGCCCCCCGCAGATCGGCGACAAGCTCCGCCGCCTCGTCGGAACCCAGGTGCGCCGTCGGTTCGTCCAAAAGTACGACGCCGGCCTCCGCCACGAGCGTCCTGGCCACCGACACCCGTGTCCGCTGCCCGCCCGAGAGGTGGTGCCCGCCGGGGCCCACTCGCGTGTCAAGGCCCAGCGGCAGGCCTCCATACCAGGGCCCCAGGCCCACGGTCTCCAGCACCTTTTCCAACTCAGCGTCGTCGGGGGCGTCGGCGGCGGGGCGGGCCAGGGCCAGGTTGGAGCGAAGCGTCGAGTTGAACAGGTAGGCCTCCTGCGGGCACCAAGCGATCTGGCCGAGCGCCTCGGCGGTGGCCGGAGCTCCGTTGAGCGTGTAGCTGCCGGCCTCGGGCTTGAGGAAGCCCAACAGGACAGCCAGAAGCGTTGACTTGCCGGACCCGGACGGGCCGCTGACGCTCCACCAACTCCCCCGCCGGGTTCCGCCGCTGATCCCCTCAAACACCGGGTGCGGTGCCTCCGGGTAGCGGGCCGTGATGCCCTCCACGCGCAGCGACTCCACGGCTTTCCCTCCGCCCTGGGCAGTTTGCGTGCCGCCCACCACGGTGGGCGCGGTCTCAAGCAACGGCATGGTGCGGGCCAGCATGGTGGCCAGGACCGGCAGTTCGGCCACGGCATCAACGTATTGTCCCAGGGGTTCGGCGAGGGCCAGCATGAGCAGCGCCGCGACGG
>JBAUMA010000518.1:0-7615 GCA_049578485.1 Specibacter sp. | reverse complement strand
GCACGTCGATGGGAAGGTCCAGCAGGACCGGGCCCGGACGGCCGGAGCGCATCAGGTAGAAGGCCTTCTGGAAGGCGCCCGGGATCTGGCCGGGCTCCTTGATGGTCATGGCCATCTTCGTCAGGGGGGCGGCGATGGTTTCAATGTCCACGGCCTGGAAGTCTTCCTTGTGCAGCTTGGCGACGGGGGCCTGGCCGGTGATGCACAGGATCGGCACCGAGTCGGCCCAGGCCGCGTACAGTCCGGTGATCATGTCGGTGCCGGCGGGGCCCGAGGTGCCGGTGCAGACGCCAATGTTTCCCTTGGCGGCACGCGAGTAGCCGTCGGCCATGTGGGAGGCGCCCTCAACGTGGCGGGCCAGGGTGTGGTTGATGCCACCGTGGTCGCGCATGGCGGCGTAGAACGGGTTGATGGCCGCGCCGGGCAGTCCGAAGACCTCCGTGGCGCCTTCCTTCTCCATGATCAGGATGGCGGCGTCAACTGAACGCATTTTAGTCATTGTGTGCTCCTTGAAAGTTTTGGGTGGGTGGCCCTGACGGGCCGTGGCGGTAGCCGCCGGGTGGAGGGGCTACTTGCGCCCGGAGAGTGCGGCTGCCTGCTTGAACAGGCCGGAGTGGTCGAGGGCGCCGTCGCCCTGGGCGACCATGGCGGAGACCAGCTGGGCCACTGCTGCGCCCAGGGGGACAACGACGCCGGCTTCACGGGCGGCCGCCGTGACAATGCCGAGGTCCTTGTTGTGCAGGGCCAGGCGGAAGCCGGGGTCGAAGTTGCGGTCAAGCATCTTCTGGCCCTTCTGGTCCAGGACCTTGGAGCCGGCGAGTCCGCCGCCAAGGACCTTCAGGGCTGCGTCGGTGTCGACGCCGTACGCTTCGAGGAACACGATGGCCTCGGAGAGTGCCTGGATGTTGACGGCCACGATCAGCTGGTTCGCTGCCTTGACGGTCTGCCCGGAGCCGGAGGGACCCACATGGACGATGGTCTTGCCCACGGCGTTCAGGACGTCGGCTGCGGCGGCGAAGTCGGCCGCGTCGCCGCCAACCATGATGGAAAGTACGCCGTCAATGGCGCCCTGCTCGCCACCGGAGACGGGGGCGTCCAAGGGTCGGATGCCTGCGGCAACAGCGTCGGCGGAGAGGCGCTTGGCAACATCCGGACGGATGGAGCTAGCATCGATCCACAGGGCGCCCTTGCGTGCATTGGCGAAAACGCCGGCGTCCCCGCTGACAACGGCCTCGACGTCGGGGGAGTCCGGCACCATGGTGATAACGGCGTCGGCGTCCTTGACGGCGTCGGCAATGCTGGTGGCGCCGGTGCCGCCTGCTGCGACGAGCTTGTCAATGGCGCCCTGGCTGCGGTTGAAGCCGGTGACCGTGTGGCCGGCCTTGACGAGGTTGACTGCCATGGGAAGGCCCATGATGCCGAGACCGATAACTGCAACGTTGCTCATGAAATGTCCTTTGCGTGAAGTGAGGGGGAGAGTTTAGACGGCGGACTGGCGGATGGCCCAGGTGAAGGCATCCGCGGCCGGTGCCTTGTATTCCAGGCCGATGTGGCCCGTGTAGCCAAGGTCGCGGCTGCGGGCGATCCACTCGCCGAGGGGGAGTTCGCCGGTGCCGGGGGCGCCGCGGCCGGGGTTGTCGGCGATCTGGATGTGGCCGAAGTCCTTGGCGTGCTGTTCGATGACTGCGGCAACGTCGTCTCCGTTGACGGCCAGGTGGTAGAAGTCCGCAAGCAGCTTGACGTTTTCGACGCCGGCGGCCTGGGTCTTGGCGATGACGGCCAGGACGTCCGCGGCTGTCTTGAGCGGGTAGGCCGGGGTACCGGAGACCGGCTCCAGCAGGACCGTTCCACCGATGGCTGCAACGCCCTGGGCCGCCGCCACGAGGTTGGCCACGGCGAGCTCGTCCTGGGCTTCGGCGGACTGGCCGTCCTGGCGGTTGCCGTACAGGGCGTTGAATGCCTTGCAGCCCAGACGCTCGCCGATGCCGGCAACAACGGCGATGTTGTCCTTGAATTCCTGTTCGCGACCGATCCAGGAGACCAGGCCGCGGTCTCCGGCGGGCATATCGCCGGCGTTGAAGTTCAGGCCCGTCAGCTGCACGCCGGCGTCGGTGATGGCCTGCTCGAATGCGGTGACCTCGGCGTCCGCCGGAACGGAGCTGGCAAAGGGCCACCAGAACTCAACGGCGTCAAAGCCGGCGGCCTTGGCGGCGGCCGGCCGTTCGAGAAGGGGCAGCTCCGTCAGGAGGATGGAGCAGTTCACTGTGTACGTCATCGTAGGGCCTTCCCATGGAACGTCTGCGTTCCGGTTGTGTGTCATTCCACATTTTCACTGTGTGGAAATTAGTTTCTGCTTTATGAAAAGTCTAGGCAAGGTGGAGCTACTAGTCAAGGGGAGTGTGCACCCCGGATGGGCTCCATGGCAATAACCCTGTGAGTATCAGTTTCCGGTTCCCGGATTAACTCGCGCCGGCTCTTTTGGGAGGCAGGGCTGGTGCGTCCCAATGTTAGGCTTTCGCGCATGCACACCTCGGGGGACCAAGGCAGGCCCCAACGGCGCCGACTCAAGAAGTTCGTAGTGCCAGGACTGGCGGTTGCCGCCATCCTGGGCGGCGGCGCCATGGCACTTTACGGTGCCCGTCCCAGGACCTACGGCTGGTTCGCCTACGCACCATTGTCGGAGACCACGTTCGATTCGGACCCGGCCATGGTGGTGGACCCGTGGTCGATTGCCGGAACCCTCTGCATTGTTGGGGGCGTGCTTCTACTTGCGCTCGTTGTGGTCCGCCGGATGGGGAAGCGCCGGCTGAAGGCGATCGCTGTACCCGGCCTGGCCATGGTTGCCGTGCTGGCCGGCGCAGTCATGGTGGCCTATGCCGCCATGCCCCGGGAGTTCGTCACGGATGAGTTCGTCACGCTATCGGATTCCCCGGAATTTCAGGACACCATGACGGGCGTGTACGCCTGGGGCATTGCCGGCCTGGCGTTGATTGTCGGGGGCGTGCTTGTCCTGGTATTTGTTGCGGGCACCTGGTTCGGCAGGCGCCGGTAGCCGCCAACAAAGAATGCGCCCGTTTCCGCAATCGGCACCCGGGAGACGGGTGGCGAAAAGCGGGAACGGGCGCATTCTTCCCTGACCGGCCCCACGCCGTCGTAGTGGCGAGAACGCGGGGCCGGACAAGTTGCTAGGTCAGCTTGATCTGGCGGTTCATGTCCTTGTACAGCAGGTAACGGAACTCGCCCGGACCGCCGGCGTAGCAGGCCTGCGGGCAGAAGGCGCGCAGCCACATGAAGTCACCGGCCTCCACCTCAACCCAGTCGTTATTGAGCAGGTACATGGCCTTGCCCTCAAGCACGTACAGGCCGTGCTCCATGACGTGGGTTTCCGGGAACGGGATGACACCGCCGGGCTGGAACGTCACGATGTTGACCTGCATGTCGTGGGCCAAGTCGGAAGAATCCGTGAAACGTGTGGTCTTCCAGGCGCCGTTGGTGTCGGGCATCGCGGTGGGCTCAACCTCGGCGTCGCTGGTCACGAAGGACTTGGCCTCGTAACCCTCGAGCCGCTCGTAGGCCTTGCGGATCCACTGGAAGGAGACGATGTCGTCCGAGACGTTCTCGACGCCCCAGGTGGAACCGGCCGCGAGGTAGGCGTAGCCGCCTTCCTCAAGCGCGTGCAGTTCGCCGTCGAGCGTCAGGTTGACCTTGCCCTTGGTGACAAAGACAACGCCCTCAACGCCGGGCTCAAATTCGGCCTTGGGTGCGCCGCCGCCCGGGGCGATCTCCACGATCAGCTGCGAGAAAGTGGTGGCAAACCCGGCGATGGGACGGGCCAGGATCCAGGAACGGGTCTTGGTGAAACCCGGCAGGGTGCTGGTCACGATGTCGGTCATGACACCCTTGGGGATGACCGTGTAGGCCTCCGTGACGATGGCCCGTTCCGTGGTGAGGTGGGTCTGCGGCGGCAGGCCGCCCTTGGGGTAGAAGTACTTGTCAGTCATCTTTGACTCCTTACTTGGAAGTGGATACGGCCAGTCGGGGGTGCGCCAATGCGGACAGCTGCGATTGGTCAAGACCTGTCAGCGCCATGACCTCGTCGGCTCCAACGGCACCGCAGACAAGTCCGCGAAGGACGAAGTTTGCAAGGGCACGGGCCGTTGCCGGCTCGTCCAGGACGGCGCCGGGGGTCTGCTCAACATAGTTGCGCAGGCGGGCGGCCGACGCCGGCAGGCCCTGGCGGTAAAACGCGTAGGTGGCGCTGAACCGGCTCGGCAGCTGGGCTGCGTGCAGGTCCCAGCCCTGGTAGTAGCCGCGCTCAAGCGAACGGCGGACCAGGCGGCCGTGCAGGGCCCAGGCGGCCTCTACGCCGTCGCCCATCGGCAGGATGTTGGTGGAACCGTCGGAGAGGCGGATGCCCGTTCCGGCGACAGCCAACTGCATGACTTCCTTGGCGAAGTCGGCCACGGGGTGTTCCATCGACTGGTACTCCGCGGAGACCTCCAGGGATGCACTGTAGTCGTACGTGCCGTAGTGCAGGGCACTGATCCGACCCGGCACCTCGTGGGCCAGACGGGCCACGGGGGAGGTGCCGTCGGCGGCCAGGATGAGCTGCGGGGTTTCCACCTGCACCTCAAAGCGGAGCCGGCCGGCGGGCAGGCCGTGGATATCCTCCAGGCGGCTGACAGCGAAGTCCATGGCCTTGACCTGGTCCACGGTGGTCACCTTGGGCAGCGTCAGGATAAGGCCGTCGGGAAGTCCACCGGACTCCACGAGCGAGGACACAAACAAGTCAAGGGTGCGCAGGCCGCGGGCCCGGGTGGGGGCCTCGAAGCACTTGAAGCGGATGCCGATGAAGGGCGGGGCGGTGCCGGCCTCGACGGCGGCGTTGACGGCACGGCCCGCCGTGACGGCGGCCTCGTCCTCAATGTCGTCGCCGCGATCGCCAAAGCCGTCCTCAAAGTCCAGGCGCAGGTCCTCGATGGGTTCGGTTGCCAGCTTGGCGGCAACGCGTGGTGCCACGGCGGCAGCCAGTTCCTCATCCTGGCCCAGCAATGCGCCGAGGTGCTCAAGGCCGCCGTGGGCGTTGACGGTGTCCAGGGCCTGACGGCCATAGTCGGCCGTGAACGAGGTGCTGAACTTGTCCGCCGGCACATACAGGGTATGGATGGGCTGGCGGCTGCCGTCGTCGCCCGGGTAGTTGCGGTCAAGCAACGTATCCGTGGCGGCGACGGTGGACTCGATGTGGGCCAGATCGGCGGCCGTCAGTGAAAGTTTCGCGGCCATTCCTAGCCCACCAGCTCGTACGCCGGTATGGTCAAAAAGTCCGTGTAGTCCTCCGACAGGCAGATGTCGGCGATCAAGTCGCTGGCCGGCTTGTAGAACTTGGCGTATGCGTCTTCGCCAACTTCGCCGCGCAGCTTCTCGGACTCTTCGCCGAGGATCCGGGTGACGAGTTCACGGGTGACGGTGTTGCCGGTGTCGGCCAGCTTCACGTTGTTGCGGATCTGCTGCCACACCTGGGACCGGGAGATCTCGGCCGTGGCCGCGTCCTCCATCAAGTTGTGGATGGCAACGGCGCCGCTGCCCGACACCCAGACCGCCGTGTAGGCAACAGCCACGTAGAGGTTAAGGCGCAGGCCGGCTTCCGTGGCTTCGCCCTTTGCGGAGGCGACGTCGAGCAGCTGGTCGGCCGTGACGCTGACCTCGGGGCGCTGCTTGTCCAGCTGGTTGGGGCGTTCGCCCAGGACGGCGTCAAAGACTTCCTGGCAGATCGGCACGAGGTCAGGGTGTGCAACCCAGGAGCCGTCAAAGCCGTCGTTTGCCTCGCGGGTCTTGTCCGCACGGACCTTGTCGAAGGCGGCGGCGGTCACCTCGGGCTCGCGGCGGTTGGGGATGACGGCGGCCATGCCACCCATGGCGAAGGCGCCGCGATGGTGGCAGGTCTTGACCAAAAGCTCGGTGTAGGCGCGCATGAAAGGTGCCGTCATGGCCACCTGGGCGCGGTCCGGCAGGGTGAAGGCGGAGCCGGCATCGCGGAAGTACTTGATGATGCTGAACAGGTAGTCCCAGCGACCGGCGTTCAGGCCGGAGGCGTGGTCGCGCAGCTCGTACAGGATCTCGTCCATTTCAAACGCTGCCGGGATGGTCTCAATCAAGACGGTGGCGCGGATGGTGCCCTGCGGGATGGCCAGGTAGTCCTGGGCAAAGACAAAGATGTCGTTCCAGAGGCGGGCCTCGAGGTGGCTTTCCATCTTCGGCAGGTAGTAGTACGGTCCCTGGCCATTGGCGAGCAGCAGCTTGGCCGTGTGGAAGAAGTGCAGGCCGAAGTCAACCAGCGCACCGGCGGTGGCTTCGCCGTCCACCAGGACATGGCGCTCCTCCAGATGCCAGCCGCGCGGGCGGGTGACCACCACGGACAGCGGCGCATCGGTGCGCAGGCGGTACTCCTTGCCCTCCGGTGAGGTGTAGGAAAGGGTGCCGAGGGCGGCGTCCCGCAGGTTGAGCACGGCGTCGACCACGTTGGCCCAGAGCGGGGTGCTGGCGTCCTCCATGTCGGCAAGCCACACCTTGGCGCCGGAGTTCAGGGCATTGATGGCCATCTTGGCCGGGGATGCCGGTCCGGTCATCTCCACGCGGCGGTCGGTCAGCGCGGCCGGTGCCGGGGCGACCTTCCAGTCGCCCTCGCGTACGGCGGCGGTCTCGGGCAGGAAGTCCAGCTTGCCTGTCTCGGCAACCTTTGCACGCTTGACGCCGCGTTCGGCCAACAGGTTTTGGCGGATCGGGTTGAAGCGGCGGTTCAGCTCGGCCACAAAGGCCAGGGCCTCGTCGGTGAGGATCTCCGCGGCCCGGGGGATGGGGGTGGGATCCGTAACTGTGACGGTTTGATTGCTCAAGACTGCGTCCTTTCTGAGGTGTTGGCGGCTGCAGCGTTGGCCACGGCGGTCGCGACGTCGCCGGCCACGTGCGGGTCGAAGACGCTGGGAATGATGAAGCTGGCGTTGAGCTCGGATTCGTCAACACGGTTTGCAATGGCGGTGGCTGCTGCGACCAGCATATCCGGTGTGATGTCGGACACTCCGGCGTCGAGCAGGCCGCGGAAGAAACCGGGGAATGCGAGCACGTTGTTGATCTGGTTGGGGAAGTCGCTGCGGCCGGTTGCGACGACGGCGGCGTGGCGGGCTGCGATGACCGGGTCAACCTCGGGGGTGGGGTTGGCCATGGCGAAGACGATTGCCTTATCGGCCATGGCGGCCACCTGCTCCTCGCCCAAAACGTTGGGTCCGCTGACGCCGATGAAGACGTCCGCACCGGTCATGGCCTCGTGCAGGGTGCCGACGAAGTTCTCGGGGTTGGTGTTCTCGGCCAACCAGGCGCGGTGGGCGTCGGTGTGGGTTTCGTTGCGGTGGACCGAGCCGCTGCGGCCGCAGGCGACGATGTTCGTGGCGCCTTCGGCGATTAGCAGCTGGATGATGGCGTTGCCGGCCGCGCCGACGCCGGCGACGACGATCTTCACGTCCTCGATCTTCTTTTCCACTACCTTGAGGGCGTTGCGGAGGGCGGCCAGGGTCACGATGGCCGTGCCGTGCTGGTCGTCGTGGAAGACGGGGATGTCGAG
>JBAUMA010000517.1:0-2155 GCA_049578485.1 Specibacter sp. | reverse complement strand
CTCGCAGAAAGATTCCAAGGACCGCTATGCAGGCATTGTCCATCAGGTAGCGCTGCGCACCTTGCATGAAATCTTTGAAGCCGACCGGCGTAGCCTGATCCAGAGCATCTCGCTCGATGTTGGAACTCAAACGATCGACCCCGCAACGGGACACGATACATACATCCCCTTTGTTGCCGTGGCCGCCTCACGGGAAGTGTTCTCCGAACTAGAACTATCTGCCGTCGTCCCGCTCGCCACTCTTGAGCATTTGGGTGCCTCCGTGTCCAAAAATCCTCTGGGCCTGGTCCCAGCCAACACCGCTGGAGTGCGCCGCTCCCGATGAATCCCAACGACGAACCCATTTTTAACCCCCCTCCCGGCTGGCCTCAACCACCGACTGGGTGGCGCCCACCTGTAAGCTGGACGCCGGATCCTTCCTGGCCAACTCCGCCCGAAGGGTGGCAGCTTTGGCTCCCTGCTCACGTCCCTGCGGCCGAGGGGGAATTTTTCTCGTCATCAAATCCGATACAGCCAGCTGCTCTGGACAAACCGGAGCTGGAGCCAACGGCAGTACAAGACCCCTTGCTCCAGGCAGAGAACGCCGAGCTAGGAAGGCAACTTGGCGATGTCGCCCCAACATTCGATGCGTATATCGAACTCGACGATGCCAAGGTACTCCAGGACGTCGGCATCTACCGCTACCATCATCCGTTGGAAAATGCCGCAGCCTTCCGCGACAGACTAGAGAACATAGAAAGTAGAATCAGCGAGCTCATAAAGTCAAAGCAAGCCATAACCAAGTCCAATCTCTTCACTTTCGACAACTCACTGGCCAAAGGGCGTCGGATGACCGACGATCTTGCCAAACTTATGCTCCGCGCCTACAACGCCGAGGCCGACAACAGCATCCGGGCTTTAAAGCTTGGCAACGTGGTGACAGCTAAGCGGCGCCTTGAAGCATCGCGAACAGCGATCGCAAAACTCAGTTCGCTCATGGAAATGCGCATCAGCGACGACTTCCATGCTCTCCGGATCGAAGAAATCGAGCTCACCGCGGATTGGCTTATGAAAAAACAGGAAGAGAAGGAGGCGGAACGCGAAGAGCGGGCTCGACTCCGGGAGGAGCGACGTGTCGAACGGGAATTGGCGGAGGAACGGGCACAACTCGATAAGGAACGCGCCCACCTCTTGAACGCCATCCAGGCACTTCGTGCGTCTGGGGAAACAGACCCGGATCTCGAGAATAGACTCTCAGCGATTGACGACGCCATCGTCCAAAACGATTTCCGGGCAGCCAATATCCGCGCTGGCTACGTCTATGTAATCTCCAACCGGGGAGCATTTGGCGACGACGTCGTCAAGATCGGTCTGACACGACGCTTAGAACCCACGGACCGCGTCGCTGAACTCAGCGGAGCGTCCGTGCCATTCCGCTTCGATATCCACACGATCTTCTTCTCGGAAGACGCCGTTACGCTCGAGAACGAGCTTCACAAGCACTTCGCTCCTCGAGCACTCAATCAAGCCAATCCCCGCAAGGAATTCTTCTTCGCGACACCTGCCGAAGTACGGAACGTATTACGGGACAAGGTCGGCAGTTTGCTCGAATTCCACGAAGTCGCTGACGCAACCGAATATCTCCAATCTGTTGGCCAGTGGCCAACTCGACTTCCATCGGACAACCTACTGCAGGCGAAGACCACGCCTTAGAAATGCCACCGACCAAGATAAATTCCCCGATAACCGCCCTCCCCCTCGATCCGGTCATCGTCCTTATATACACCTTTGGGCAGGATGTCCCTAGGGCGATGGTGCTGGGGTCCGGATCGAGAAAACCATGCAAATATGCAGCCTGAAATCGACACGGAAACGACACGCTTTGAGCCAAAAAGTGTAGATGTTCGATGCGCTTCATTAGCTGTCGAAAGCCCCGTTTTTCCGCGGATTCTAGGGGTTTTAAGTAACGTTAAAAACCATTAAAAACATGACCATTTGAAGAGGAGGTCAGGAGTTCGAATCTCCTTAGCTCCACCCACCAGAAAGCCCCGCTGAGCTGCGACAACGCAGGTCAGCGGGGCTTTTTCGTGCCTGAAAACTGGGCGCAGAATCGGCACCGTACCGCGAACGTACCGCAAACCCTGACACGGGCACGGCCAGTCAGCGCGGCAAGGCC
>JBAUMA010000516.1:0-36658 GCA_049578485.1 Specibacter sp. | reverse complement strand
GACGGGCTCGGCGCCTGGCAGGCGACCCACGGCCAGCCGGGATGGGCAGCCCGCCGGGCGCGCGCCGTGGCCCTGTTAGCCGAGGCGGACCGGCTGGCCGAATTGGCGGAGATCATTGGCCGGGCCTCGCTGCCCGGGCATGAACAAGTCCTGTTGCTGGGCGGGCGGCTGCTGCGCGACGGGGTGCTGATGCAAAACGCCTTGAGCCCCAACGACGGCTTTTGCTCCGCCGGGAAGGGAGCCGCGCTTCTTGACATGGTGCTCGAGGTCGTGGACGCCTGCCAGCGACTGGTGGAGCATGGTGTGGCGGCGGGCACCATAGAGGACGTCGATTTTGGGCCGGTGCTTCGGGCCCGGGAGGATTTTGGACCCTCCGATGATGCCGCGGTGCGGGCGCGCGGCGCGGAATTCCTCGCGGCCCTGGAGGCCCTCCAATGATGGACTTGAACGGCCCACGCGGCGCAGCGCCCGCCCCCGTGGACGTCCCTGCCGGCGGCCGACCGCTCGCCGCGCGCCTGGGTGCGCACGTCTCCCACAGTGACATCCGGGAGCTCCGCGGCCCCCTGCTCGTTGTGGGCGGGGCCGACGGCGTCGGCTGGGACGAGTTCGCCACCATCGACGTCGACGGCGGGGAAAGCCGGCACGGACTCGTCCTGGAAGTGGACAGGGACCTGGCAACCTTGCAGGTACTTGAGAGCACCGACGGCATGGCGCTGGGCGGAATCGGCATCCGCTTCGACGGACGTCCGCTGCACGTCCAGGTTGGCACGCAGTGGCTTGGCCGCGTCTGCAACGGCCGGGGGGAGCCCCTCGACGGCGGGCCGCCGGTGACGGGCACGGCTTCGCTGCCGGTCAGCGGATGGCCGCTGAACCCCGTGTTCCGGGAGCCTCCCGCCGAACCCGTCCTCACCGGAATCTCGGTGATCGACGGACTCCTGACACTCGTCAGAGGGCAAAAACTCCCCATCTTCTCCGTTCCGGGCATGCCGCACCTGACGCTGGCCACGCAGATCGCGGCACAGGCAAATTCCGGCGGCAGGACCTTCCGGGTCGTCTTTGCCGCCATGGGATTGACCCATGCGGACATCTCGTATGTCCGGGACCGACTTGAGGACCGCTCCGCGGGTGGGGAGCTTATCCTCCTGCTCAACGCCGCCGACGATCCCGTCATCGAGCGAATCCTCACCCCACGGATCGCCCTGACGATTGCCGAACACCTGGCCTACACGGAAGGACACGACGTCCTTGTCGTCATGTCCGACATGACCAGCTACGCCGAGGCCGTGCGGGAAGTGTCCGCGGCCCGAAGGGAAATCCCGGCTCGACGGGGCTATCCCGGCTACCTGTACAGCGACCTGGCTACCCTGTACGAGCGCTGCGGTCGGGTCAAGGGCCACGAGGGTTCCGTGACGATCGTGCCGGTGTTGACGATGCCGGCCGGCGACATCACCCACCCTGTGCCGGACCTAACCGGATACATCACGGAAGGACAGATTGTCCTTTCCCCCGACATTGCCGCACGCGGCATCTACCCGCCCGTGGACGTGCTGTCCTCACTGTCGCGGCTCATGCGCAGGGGCGCGGGCAAAGGCCGAACCCGGGAAGACCATCTCGATGTGGCCGCTCAGGTGATGGCCGCACTGGCACGCGCGCGACAGGCCGCCGAACTGGCCGAGCTGGTCGGCGAGGCGGCATTGAGTGAAACCGACCGTAGTTACATCGCGTACAGGACCATGGTGGAGGAGGGGCTTTTTGACCAGGGCACTGAGGAGAGCAGGACGCTGGAGGCAACGCTTGAGCGGGCCTGGGCGGCGCTGGCGGCACTTCCCAAACAAGAACTGACCATGCTGCCCACTGCGTTCCTGCACACGTACCTGCCCGAGGGGGGCCGGCAGTCATGAGCACCACGGGGCGGGCGGCCAAAGTCCAGCTGGAACACCGTTTGGAGACGGCCCGGCACGGTGCCCGCCTGCTGGATCGTAAACAACACCTGCTGGCGGACCAGCTGGAGCAGCTGCAACGGCGCGAGGGGATGGCGCGCGAAGAGTGGCAGGGGCGCGCCAGGGACGCTGCACTGTGGCTGGGCCGTTCCTCCGCCCTGGACGGCAGCGCAAGGATTGCGGCCGCGGCGCCGCTGGAAACGGCCACGGCCGCCTTCAGGTGGGGCAACGCCATGGGTGTGCGCTATCCGGAGGACCCGCAGTGCCGGCTTCCGGAATTGCCCGCCGCCGGGGGAAGCTCGGCGTTGACCTTCGCGGCCGAGGTGCACCAAAGCGCACTGCTTGCCGGGATACGCGACGGGGTGCTCCAGCGCAGCCAGCAGCTGCTGGCTGCCGAACTCGCGGCAACACGAACACGGCAGCGGGCCGTGGAGCGCCGGTGGATTCCACGGCTGGAAACGGAATTGCAGGCCATCCGGCGCCAGCTTGACGCGCAGGAACTCGAGGAGAGCCTGCGCCTTCGCTGGGCCGCCGACAGGACCCGGGGAGAGACTGCCCCAACGGCGGGGAATACAGTCCCCACCGGGGCCTTGTCGACCTGACCATCACAGAAGATTCAGTCCTGAAACCAGATGGCAGGGCTGCCCGGTCTGCCCCTCAATCCGGTACGGCAGATCGTGACTTTTGGCCCTGTCGATTCGAATCACGCCGCCTTAGTCTTCACCCAGGAGGTGCGTCATGAAGCGATTTTCAAACCTGGTCGGCCGGGGCGGCGTTGGCATGTTTGCCTTTGGTGTGTGGTCCCTGCTCTTCTGGGAAATGGCGGATGAGACCACCAACGTGGCACTCATGTACTCGAGCCGGCCGACGGCGGCTCCCCTCAGGCTGCGTCCCTCAATGACCGCCACGTCATCAGCTGATCTCAACGAGAGGTTGCCCCATGCCTATTTCTAGCCCGGAGATTTCCACTCCGGCCATCGAGGTGGTCGGCCTGCGCAAGTCGTTTGGTCGCCAGATGGCCTTGGACGGCCTCGACCTGCGGGTCGAGACGGGCCAAATCGCGGGTTTCCTTGGTCCCAACGGCTCAGGCAAGTCCACCACCATCCGGGTGTTGCTGGGGCTGTTGCGGGCGGAAGCCAGCACGGTCCGGGTGCTCAGCGGTGATCCCTGGCGCGACGCCGTCGCCTTGCACCGCCGGATTGCCTATGTTCCGGGAGACGTGAACTTGTGGCCGAACCTCACCGGCGGCCAGGCCATCGACATCATGAGCGGACTCAGGGGCGGGGTGAGCAAGACCCGGCGGGATGATCTCCTGCAGCGCTTCGAGCTCGACCCCTCGAAGAAGGCGCGTGCCTATTCCAAGGGAAACCGGCAAAAGGTTGCGCTGGTCTCGGCACTGGCGTCCGACGCCGAACTTCTGATCCTCGACGAACCGACCGCCGGGCTTGACCCGATCATGGAGGCCGCATTTAGGGCGTGCATCCGTGAGGTCAAAGCGGAGGGCCGGTCGGTCCTGCTCTCCAGCCATATTTTTGCCGAGGTTGAAAACCTTTGCGACACGGTCACCATCATTCGCCGGGGCAAGACGGTCGAGTCCGGAACACTGGCCGAACTGCGTCACCTGCAACGGACCACCGTCTCGGTGACTCTTGACGACCCGGCTGCAAACTTGTCACTTGTCCCCGGGGTGAACGATCTGGTGGTGGATGGAAACCGGAACGTCTTCACGGTCTCCGATGCGGACTTGGGCCAGGTCCTGACGGTGCTGTCCCTCCTGAAGCCCCGCTCGCTTGTCTCTTCGCCGCCGTCGTTGGAAGAAATCTTCCTGCGACACTACAGCCAGGAAATGGCCCGCGACGGGGTGAGCATCCCATGACCACTGAAACTGCCCCCGGGGCCGGAGCCAAGGCCCGGGACCGCGGGCCGTCCTCCCGTGGCGAGTTGCAGGGCTTGCCCATGATGCTTGTCTTGATCGTGCACCGCAACTGGCTGCGCCTTCTGGTGTGGGCTGTCGTGCTCGTGGGCATGATTCCATTTGTATATGAATCGCAGCGGGCAGCCTTCCCCACCCCGGCCGACCGGGAGGCCTACGCTTCGATCGCGAACACCCCGTCGGTCGCAGCCCTGACGGGAACGGCCTATGCAGCCAACACCCTGGGCGGAATCCTGGTGCTTAAGATCTGGATGACTCTCGCCCTCACCTTGGCGTTTGTGACCGTGTTCCTTGTGACCCGCAACGGCCGTGCCGACGAGGAAGACGGGCGCACGGAACTACTCCGCTCCAACGTGCTGGGCCGGCACGCCTACACCCTTGCGAACTACCTCGTCATCGGTGCCTTCAACGTCGTAGTCGGCGTGGCGATCGCAGCGGCCGCAATTGGCTGCACCCTCCCCGTGGACGGAAGCCTGCTGCTGGGTGCGTCCCTGGCTGGGGTTGGCATGTTCTTTCTCGGTGTGGCGGCCGTGGCAAGCCAGCTCGCCACGACCAGCCGCGGGGCCAACAGTCTCGCCGCAGCCGTGATCGGCGTCGCCTACGTGCTGCGGGCCGTGGGTGACCTGGACGGCACGGTCACCACGCCCGGCTGGATCTCCTGGCTGTCGCCAATCGGGTGGGGCCAGGAGATACGGGCGTTCGGTGTCAACCGGTGGTGGCCGCTGGTGCTTCTCGTCCCTGGAGCCATCCTCCTGTGCGCCATTGCCCTGCGGGTTGAAGCCCGCCGGGACCTGGGTGCCGGCATTCTGCCGGACAGTCCCGGTCCGTCAGTGGCGGGCCGGTTCGTGCAATCCCCGTTTGGGCTTGCCCTCCGGCTGCAGCGCGGAACAATAGTTGGCTGGTTTGCCAGCGTGGTGGTGATGGCAGTCTTGTACGGTTCCGTGGCAACAGCGATGGTCAATCTGCTCGGAAAAAACTCGATGTTCGCTGCCGTATTTGGCGGGCAGGGCCGCTCGATCACCAACAGCGTCATCGGGCTGTTGGTGATGCTCAATGCCATCGTTGCGAGCGCATTCGTCGTGGAGAGTGCGCTGCAGCTGCGGGTTGAAGAGGCATCCGGACGTGCCGAACCACAACTGGCCGGCAGCGTGTCCCGCCTCCGCTGGGCCGGCGGACGACTTCTGGTGCCGGTACTCGGATCCGTCCTGATGCTCATCGTCAGCGGCGCGGTCATGGGGACCGCCTATGGTGCCTCGCAGTCCGACCCCTCCCAGCCTTGGGCGCTCATGGGTGCATCGATCACCTATTGGCCCGGTGTGCTGGTGACGGCCGGCGTCACTGTCGTGTTCATCGCCTTTGTCCCCCGCCAGGCTTCGGTTCTTTCGTGGGCCTTCTTCAGTGCCACCGTCATTTTCAGTGTCTTCGGTGAGCTGTTCAGCCTTCCCTCCCAGATCATCAACAACACTCCGCTTACGGCAACCCCGCGCATCCCGGCCGTCAACTTCACGGTCCTGCCGCTGCTGATTCTTACGGCTATCGCGCTCGTCCTGTGGACCATCGGACTTCTCCGGTTCACCCGGCGGGACTTGGCCCAGGGTGCCTGAAACAACCGCCATGAGTGGGAGTTGATGCTGACTATTGTGCCGCCTTGGCGCCGGGCCGATTGTGGGGGACCCGCCATGTGAGCTCGGTACCCTTTCCTGGTGTGCTCTCGACGGCGCAGGTGCCGCCGAGCAGGGTGGCGCGGTCGTTCATGGTTCTTAGTCCGCTGGTGTGGCATGGACTGTCGAAGCCGTCGCCGTCGTCGGTGATCACGAGGGCGAGATAGAGCGGGCCGACATCGACGGTGATGGTTACGTTGCTTGCGCCGGAGTGCCTGATCGTATTGCTGAGGCCTTCCGTGAGCACCGCCACGAGGTGCTCGGACACGGCAACGGGGATCCCGTCGTCGAGGGGGCCGGCAAAATCGATGCGCGGTTCGAAGCCGGCGTCTGCGCTCAGGGTGGTGATGGTGCGAAGGAGGCGGTGCCCTAGTTGTTCACGGACGTCCGGCTGTTGGTTGAGGGAGTAGATGGTCTCGCGCAGTTCACGGATTGAGATGTCGAGTTCGTTCGTGATGGCCAGGACGAGCTGAAGGGAGGGCTCGTCGGTGATGACACGGCGAAGACTTTGCAGGGACAGGACGGCGGCGAAGATCCTTTGGATGACCCGGTCGTGGAGGTCGCGGGCGATCCTGTCCCGGTCGTCGGAGAGCAGCACGGATTCCCGGGTCCCTCGCTCGTGGAGCAGTTCAACGGCCAGGGCTACCCGGGAGCTGAACAGTATGCTGGTTTCAGCGTCCTCCGGGGTGTAAGGAAACGATGTGGCTGCTCGGGCCAGGATCATGACACCCTGGCCGATGCCGGCATGGTCCAGAGCGACCACCAGGGCCGGTCCAAGAGTGCCCCTTGCCCAGGGTCCCAGGGCTTCGGCGGCGGTGCGCAGGGTGGCCGACACTCCGGAAGTCATGACCCTATTGATGACGGGCAGGCGCGCGAACTCCTGCCTGGATGGCAATGCCCCGGCACCCGTCGAGGCGAGGCAGGCCAGTCGTAGCCCGTCTGCTGTGGGAAACGCGATGACGGCCAGGGAGGATCCGGAAGCAGCAAGTGCATGGGTGGTGATGACGCCAAGTGTTTCCGCGCTGCTGTCATTCACGGCGGTCAGGATGGATTCGTTGGCTTTCACCCCTGCCTCCAACCATGCACGGCGGTGGGCGTTTGTTTCACAGTGGCGGGCCTTGTCAATGGCAACTCCGGACGCGGCCGCCAGGGCAGTGCACAGGGGTTCGTCCTCGGGAGTGAAATCGCCCCCGCCCGCTTTCTCCGTCAGGTACAGGCTGCCGAAAGCTTCTTCACCGATGCGGATGGGCACACGGAGGGAAATGGCCAGTGACGGGTGGTTGGCCGGGACATCGGCGGCCATGCTGCGAGTGTGAAGCATCGTCGGCCATGAAGTGACTGAGGTGCGGATCGGCCCTCCGGGCACGCCCCGTCCGGCGGCCATTGTGTCAATGCGTGCAGTGGCCTCGGCACCAATTCCCTTGGACATGAGCTGACCCAACGAGCCGTCTTCGTCGGTGACTCCCAGCACCCCGCACTATGCCTGGGCCAGTTCGCAAGCAGAGGCGAGGACCCTGCCAAGGATCGCATCCAAGCCAGCATCCTCGTCAATGGCAGCAATGGCAGCAATGGCCGAAAGCAGGACTTGGATATGATCCTGGGTATCCAAGAGTTCCTCGGTCGTGGCCAGGAATTCTTCCCGGAGAACCGCTACCCGGTGGCGCAGCGCTTCACGCCACATCACGCACCGGCACCCGGCTGGAAAAGCAGGTGGCCGCAGGCGGTGTGATGGCGACGCAAGGGGGAGGCGAAAGGGACGCACGGCAAACTCTGGTGCTGGTCAACATTACGGGTGCCTTCAATGGGGGAGTTCCCGCAGGGACGATTTCAGAACGGACTTGACCTCATATTTCCACACTACGCCCCATTGGACACCTCAAACCAGGAATGGTCCGCGTACTTTCAACGGGGCTGCGATTGCGGCGCGGCTGGACCGGTTGTCCCATGGAATGCTGCGCCGATTGGGTCCAGACTCGATGTCAGGGCTTCGACTCCGTGAAAGGGGGTTCCGGACAAGTCATCCGCCAATCGCTCCTATGTATTGCTTCTCGCGTTCGCCGCCGCAGTCTCGCGCGCCAGGAAGGCTCCCAGCTCACTGATGGTGCTCATCAGCGGTGCAGGGAAGACCACGGTGCTGTTCTTGTCCACGCCCAGTTCCACCAGCGTCTGGAGGTTTCTCAGCTGGAGTGCAAGCGGGTGGGCCATCATGGTGTCCGAGGCGTCTCCAAGCGCGGCAGCAGCCATGGACTCGCCTTCGGCCGCAATGATCTTGGCCCGTTTCTCCCGCTCGGCCTCCGCCTGGCGGGCCATGGCGCGTTTCATGCTCTCGGGCAGCTGGATGTCCTTCAGTTCGACGAGGGTCACCTCGACGCCCCACTCCGTGGTGGTTACGTCAAGGATTTCCCTGATCCCGGAGTTGATGACATCCGTTTCGGCGAGGATTTCATCAAGCGTGTGTTGGCCAACCACTTTCCGCAGCGTGGTTTGGGCGATTTGGTCAATCGCGGAGTACACGTTTTCAATGGCCACCACCGATTTCACGGCATCCACCACCCGAAAATAGGCGACGGCTGAGATGTCGACACTGACGTTGTCACGGGTGATGATGCCCTGGGACTGAATGGGCAAGGTGATGATGCGCATGGAGACCTTGGGCATCCTGTCGATCACGGGGATGATCACGGCCAGACCCGGCCTCTTGACGCCAATGACCCTGCCCAGACGAAAAACCACCCCAGTCTCGTACTGATTGACCACATGGACGGCAAGCACGGCCGCAATCACGAGCAGGACGGCAATGGCTAAGGCAATGACGATGGTTGACGTCATGGGAGTTTCCCTTCAATGCTGGTCGACCATGAAGCGGGCAGAGGTGGGTCCGGGTGGTCCGACGGATGCCGTATCACCCGGACGGCGGTTCAGTCGGGGTCAACGTCGATGTTGTTGTGGACAAACCCCACACCGGGGGCGGCCCAAGCCGTGAGCCCGGCTTGCTTCTTCTCGCTCCAGGAGGACAGATGTCCCGAGAGGGTGACGACATCCCCTTTGACGTCGACGTTGATCTGTTGGGCTTCCAGCGCCGCGTTGCGGGCCAAGGCATCCTTGATCTTGCTTGACAGCACGACGGCGGATGGCTGGCTCAGCGTGATGTGGTTTTCCACATGGGTCACGCCCTTGACACCTCCGACGGCCCTTGCAGCCTCGGTGCGCTGGTAATTCCAGGGTACGGAACCGGTGAGTGTCACCAGGTGGTCGCGGACACTTGCCTGCACGGCGCCCTGGGGGATGACGGCGCTGGCGTCCAGCAGGAGCCCGACGGACTCCGCAATGTCGGTGTCAGTCAGGGGTGCGCCGGCATAGTGGACGGTGAGATCGTCGGCGACTGCCGACACTCCCTTGACACGGAGTGCAGCGCGCCGTGCCGCCATTCGCTCAGGAAAACTGCCGACGGTCCCTGTGAGAGTGACGGCGTGGTTGTCGACGCTGACGCCGATGTGGGGGGCTTCGACGTCGGGTGTCCAGCGCAGTTCAGATTCGACTGCCATTTGGATGTGCCGGTCGCTGAGTGTATCGGTGGTCATGGCAGGTGGTCCTTTCAGGTCCGGGTGATGGCGACTTTGGCCGGTGCCGGCGGTGTGGTTTCGGTGGCGGGCAGGGGTGAGCGGACTTCCATGATGCCGTCCTTGCCGGGGGCGATGCCCGGCAGTTCGGCGCGGACCACCATAGTGTTGTCCTCCACGGATTCCCTCACAGTCATGGCACCTCATCCCATGTCGGGTCCCCGCCTTGGTGTGGCTGTGGGGTGTCCTTCCAGTACAGGCCCAAGACCGGGTCCCGGGTAGAGGATTAGGTCCCGGCTTGCGCCGGCCAATGCCGCCGTGCGGGTCCTAAAGAGGGTCGAAAGGCCCTGTCCGGGCAAGCACGCGGCTGCCACGATGAGAGTGGCGACCAGGCGTGGTCGCCGGACGGATATTTGGGCAGCATGAGTGCAAGGGAAGGTGCGGTGGCGCAGTCGATGGTTCAGGCGACAAGATCGGCGGTGACGTCGCTGGGTGATTGCGTGACGGTCGCGCGGCCATGGTGTCTGCACTGCGACACCGATCAGTTCCTGATGATTGAATCGGTGGCCCCGTGTGCCTGCGCCCTCGCGGGAGTGGTCGGCCTGGCCTATTCGTGTCTCGAATGCCAGGATTACGCGGCCCATTGCGTGCGGATCAGCGAAGTGGGCGATGCGTTGGCTCTCATGGTCACGGCCATGAAGCGATGAGGGAGAGGAGAATCTCGTGGCCGGTGGGCTGGCTACCCGGCTGGTTTGGTGGGTTGCTGCTTGTGCCCCTTGCCGGTTCGAACATCAACCATTCGACTGATTCGATGACCGGTGGCGACCTGTATTCCCAAGTCATGCTCCTGCCAGCGATTGTCCTCATCACGGCCGCGCTCATCTTTTACACAGTTGGCGTTTGGTCCGAGCATCTGCAGCGTGTCTTGAAATGGTGGCATGCGGGGCTCTTTGCGGTGGGGCTGGCCTGCGACGCCAGCGGAACCTTGCTTATGTCCAAAATCGCATCGTCCGGCCAGGGGCGCAGCGGCGGTGCAGGGGCAGGATTCAATGCCGTCATGGCCGTCATGGCCGTCATGGCCGTCACGGGCGCCGTGGCGCTGCTGCTCATGGTGGTCCACCTGGCATGGGCCGTCGTCGTGCTGGTGCGCAACCGGGAGGCCGAGAAGACCCGCTTCCACAAGTTTTCCCTGGTTGTCTGGGTCATTTGGCTTGTTCCCTATTTCACCGGTGCCATCGGCGCCAACCTGGGTTGAGACGCCCGAAGAATTGCCTGCCAGATCCGGGACTTTGGACCGTATGCACGTCTGCCGGGGCAGCCTATTGTTGGCACCACATAGATGGTCGAGGAACTCCGGAAAGGGTGATGGCCATGCCTGACAACCAGGTCCACGCGGACCACACAAGGCCTGAGGCAATGATCCAGGACCAAACCAAGTATCCGCTCTGGTGCAATGGCTGCGACACGGATTCCTACATTGTCATTGAATGCGCCCGCAAGCCCCATTGGGCTCCTCCCGGCACCTTGGACATTGCCTACTTTTGCTCCCGGTGCCACTCCCTGTACGGGCATCTGGTCAAGGAATCCGAACTCCAGGCCAACTTTGCCGCGGCCGCGGCCGTCGCCGCGGCCCGGCACCGTTGACCGCAACGACCCCGTCCACAAGCAGATGGAGAAACAACAATGAGTGAGTCCTTTGTCGCCGGGCGTTTTGCCGGACGGACCGCAGTGGTCACGGGGGCGGGGTCGGGCATTGGCCGGGCCACCGCCACCCGCTTGCTCCAGGAGGGTGCGCGGGTCATTGCCAGCGACCTCGTGCCGGAAAGGTTGCGGGCGCTGGAGCGTCAGTTGCCCAGCGGGCTGCTGGTCACGGTGGCCGGGGACATCGCGTCGCCCGAAACTGTGCGGGCAATCATGACTGCAGCCGCGGGGAGGGTGGACTCGTTGGCCAACGTTGCCGGAATCATGGATGGGTTCCTGCCATCCGCCGAGATTGATGACGCCACTTGGGACAAGGTCATGGACGTCAACGTCACGGCCGTCATGCGCATGACTCGCGCGGTTCTTCCACTCATGCTCGACGCCGGCGCCGGCTCGATCGTCAACGTCAGCTCGGAGGCCGGGCTGCGCGGTTCCGCTGCCGGGACGGCCTACACCACCTCCAAGCATGCGGTGAACGGGTTTACCAAGAGCACGGCATTCTTTTATACGCCCAGCGGGATTCGTTGCAACGCCGTAGCCCCGGGTGGCGTTGCAACCCACATCGACGGATCCCTGAAATCGCAATTCGCAGGAGTGCGGCTTCGGCCCTTCATGCAGACGGTCGTACCACCGGCGGCCACGCCGGAGCGGCTTGCCTCGGCCATTACCTGGCTCCTCAGCGACGACGCCGCAAACATATCAGGCACCATCCTGGCCGACGACGGTGGCTGGTCGGCCGCCTGATGCTGACAATTTCCCGGCCATCGTCTTGGTGAAACCGGTTACCGTCTCAGCTCAACCTCAAATACCGCCCCGGGATGCAATGTCTTGCGCACGCCCTCCACCCGAACACGAATGGGCGGCATCGACCCCTGGTGCAATCTCAGGATCGCTCGATCATGAGTCAGGTCGACATCGATCGGCTGTCCCCGGTAGCTGAGTTGGAAGGCAACGCGGGGCAGTTCCGTGGGCAGCAACGGGTGGATCAGCAGTTCGCCCTGCCGTGTCTCGACGCCACCGTAGCAACGGATCGCCATGTCGACCGTCCCGGCCATGGCACCCAAATGGACACCTTCGCGCGTGGACCCCCCCTTGACGACGGCCAGGTCGCATTCAAGGGCCTCGCCAAAGAGCGACCACGATTGCTCCCTGTCACTTCGTGCCAATACCCAGCTGTGGGCCAGGCGGCTTAACGTCGAGCCGTGGCTGGTGCGTGCCAAGAAGTACTTGACAGTGCGTCGCACCAACTCCGGCGGAAGGGCATAGTCGAGGCGGCGGAGGATGGAGCGCAGTTCTTCGGCGGAAAACAGGTAAAAGAGCATCAGCACATCGGCCTGCTTGGAAATCTGGTAATGGTTGGTGCTGTCGCCCTCGGCTTGCAGGATGAGGTCAAGGCGCCCGACATTGCCGTACTTGCTGCGGTAAGCGGCCCAGTTGAACTCGGCCAACGCCTCATAGCCGTCAAACTGGCTGATGATGCCGTCGGCATGGAAGTGCAGGCGGAGGCGGCGGCTGATGTGGTCCCACGCCAGCAACTCGGCAGGTGTCGGGGACCAGGGCGCAGGACGTTGGTGAACGTCCAATCCGGAAAGGACGTCCAGGGCCTCAGCGGCCCGGGCGAGAACCCAGGAGGCCAGAACGTTCGTGTAGCTGTTGTTCCTAATGCCCAGTTCCGGGCTGTCCGGGTAGGCGTCGTGAAACTCGTCGGGCCCCATGACGCCGGCAATGTCGAATCGGTCGGCGGCGGCATCAAAGGTTGCAATCCTGGCAAAGAACCGGGCAACCTCGACGAGCATTTCTGCGCCGTAGCGTGCCAGGAACCGTTCATCCCCGGTTGACTGGTAGTACTGCCAGACACTGTAGGCCACGGCAAGGCCCACATGGACCTGCAGGCGCGAATGGTCGGGCATCCAACTGCCGTCCAGGGTGTTGAATAGTTCGGTGGGTGTTTCTTCCCTGCCGCTGCTCCCGCTTTGCCATGGATACATGGCACCGCTGAAACCCGCAGCCGAGGCCGCAGCCCGGGCTTGTTCCAGCCTGCGGTAACGGTACATCAGCAGCTGGCGGGTGATTTCGGGCCTACGGAAGGTGAGCATGGGGTAGACGAACAATTCATCCCAGAAGATGTGCCCGCGGTAGCCTTCACCGTGGAGCCCCCGGGCCGGAACTCCGGCGTCCAACTCGATAGTTGTGGGAACCGACTGCAGCACATGAAACGTGTTGACGTTTATGGCCAGCGCGGCCGGCGTCGGCCCGGACAGTTCTACGGCGAAGCGGGTCCAGAGCGCCTGCCAGGCATCGGCGTGCCGCCTAAGCAGGGAGGAGAAGGCAGGTGCCCTCGCAATGCGAGCGGCAGCGTCGAGGCGGGGTGTCGAGATGGCATGATCCCGCGAGGTTGCGGCGGCCACTGTCTTCTCGATGAATACGGCCTCGCCGGCGGCGAGTGTGAGGGTCATTTCGTGGCCGAAGAGACCACCGGTGTTTACGAATCGGCTTGTGTGGGCAACCGGATCTCCGTTGCGGTCATGGACCCCCGTCCGAGCGGCCATGGAGATGGTGAGGCCGGATTGGTTTGTTTGGACGTCGACGACCACCGTGCCTGTGCCAGGCTCCGTGGCAGTGCCGGGCAGAAAGTGCCTGCCGTCAAGCATTGAGTCACTTGCGGCATTGACGTTGGAGACCGAGGTGTTGATGGCTGAAAGAATGGTGATGCTCCCGGTCCAGTTCTCTGCGAGGACCTTGGTTTCCATGGCGGCGAGGTGGGGATCGGACTGGGACTGGAACCGTCGAGACGAGATGGAGATGGTGCGGCCGCCGTCGGAGTAGCGTTCGTCGATGGCGAGGGTTCCCCGGTGGAGGTCAAGTCTTTGGTCATGGGAGCGCAGCATTCCGGACCCCGGGCAATAAATCTCCCCATCCGTTCGCGCCACGCTCAGGAACGTCCAGTCTGGGGCGTTGACCAAATGCTCGGACTCCATCGGCGTGGAGCCGAGCATGGTTGTCCGCCGGTTGTAGATTCCTGCGAAGTAGGTCCCCGGGCAGTGGACTCCGTCGCTAACGCTGCCGGGCTGCGAACCGCGGGTGCCCCAGTAGCCGTTTCCCAACGTGTACAGGGTTTCCCGCCAGCCCTCCTCGGCCGGGTCGAAGCCGTGACTGGCGAGTGTCCAGGCATCAGTCACGGCCGGGGTGGCGGCGGTGGTTCCGGCGTCCGGCCCGGAGGGCAGCACAAGCTCGGGAAATGTGTCAAAGAGCGTCTTGGCGCCGCCGGCCCGCAACTGCGCGCCGAAATCGCCGGCGCCGATGCCGATCACCAAGCCAAAACCGGCAGCGGTGGCGGCCAGGACCCCTGCGGGAGTATTTTCAACCGCAATGGCAGCGCCAGGCAGGGATCGCATCCTATGGAGTGCTTCCAAATGCATGGCCGGATCCGGCGGGCCCGGAAGTGAAAGTCGCACGGCATCCGTGCGGTCGACGACTTCCGCGACGAGTCCGGCAAGCCCGCAGGCCTGCACCTCGGTGCGGCAGTCCTCGCAGGAGGTGACCAACGCCGTAGGCACTCCGCTGCCGTGCAGCTGTTCGAGGAAGCCCGTCAAGAGGGGAAGTTGTCGCAGTTCGGCAACGTCGAGGACGACGGCTTCGAATTGTCCCTTCGGACCGATTCGTCCCCGCGAGGCAGAAAGGTTCTCCAATTTCATGGCATCCTCGCCCGGGCGTAGTGGTGTGTGAAGTGCCGGGAGTGAGCCGTCCTACTCGAGCCCGGCCCGGATCGCGTCATCCAGGGGAACCCGCCACGTCATGGAAGCATCAAGGGTGAAGCGCTTGCCGGTGACTTCTTCAGGCACAACGCGCACCAAGAGGTCCTTTCCGACACCCTGCCAGGGGAACATGCTGTTGCGCGTGGTGTTCAGGTCAGCGCTTTCCGACGTCGCAACTTCGGCACGGCCTTTCACCACCACGCTCCATGCTATTCCGAACTCGGCGCTCACGGCATCGGCCTCCAGGGCGACGCGTGGATCGTTGTTGATGGCCTCGATCTTTGTGCCGCCACCTGTCCGGAAGAGCAGTGACTCCCCGTCGAGCTTGTAGTTCACGGGGAAGACGTCCGGGCGGCCGTTCACGGTGACTGCAAGACGGCCGATCGACGTCTCGGAAAGAAGCTTCCAGCATTGCCCGGAGGTAAGTACGTCTGCTTTGGGTGCCACTGGGTTCTGATTCATGTCAATGATCGTACGGGCCCGCCGCCCGGTGGAACAGGGTCCAAAGGCCCCAACCGGGCGGATACCGCCAATTCGACGCCGGAATGAGGCCGTTGGCCCCTAGCGCGACCACGGACCGGCCGCTGGAATGGCTCCTATGGACCCCAGTCGGCGCACCTCTCCTTCAGCCCAGGCCGAAACGGGCCGTGTGGCAGGAGAACCCAATCCCCTGGAACCGCTTGAGCGGCTTCTGCGTGACCTGCGCAGCCACCGGGACGGGCTGTCCGAGCGGGAGGCTGAGCGCCGTCGAATTGTATACGGGCCGAACGAACTGCTGCGGCGGGGGCAACGGCACTGGTCGCGCGACCTTGGCCGGCAGTTCGTCCACCCGCTTGCCCTCTTGCTGTGGTTGTCCGCCCTGTTGTCGGCTGTCACGGGCACCACAGCGCTGGCGGCCGCGATCGTTGCAGTCATTATCCTCAATGCCCTCTTCGCCTTCTTCCAGGAGCGCCACGCCGAGCGAGCCGTCGAGGCTTTGAAGGCCTTCCTTCCGTCGCAGGCCAGGGTGCTGCGTGAGGGGCGGGAATTGTTCGTCGACGCCTCAAACTCGTCCCCGGAGACGTTGTGGTCTTGCGGGAGGGAGACAGGGTCTCCGCTGACGCACGCCTGCTGACAGGCGTGCTTGAAATGGACATGTCCACGTTGACGGGCGAGTCGTTACCGGTCCTTCGCACCACGGATGCAAGCCGGGCCGGCCCTTTGCTGCAAGCCACGGATGTCGTGTTCAGCGGCAGTTCATGCACCAGCGGCGAGGCCGTGGCGGTGGTGTATGCAACCGGGATGCACACTGAAATGGGCGGGATCGCGGCCCTGACCCAGAATGTTGGGACGGAGCTTAGCCCTTTGGAGCACCAGGTGGCCCGCGTGGCGCGCCTGATCGCCGTCGTCGCGGTCGGAATGGGGCTGGCTTTCATACCCGTCGGCATGCTGCTTGGCGGCCTGTCCCTTGGCGACACCTTGAACTTCGCGATCGGACTGCTCGTGGCCAATGTGCCGGAGGGGCTCCTGCCCACCATCACGTTGGCGCTTGCCGTCGGTGTGCGGCTCCTGGCCTGGCGGGGAACCCTGGTCAAGAGGATCTCGGCGGTGGAGACACTCAGCTCGACAAGCGTCATCTGCACCGACAAGACCGGCACCCTGACCATGAACCGCATGGAGGTGCTTGAATTCTGGACGGTGGACGGCGAGGGCAGCACGGATTCCGGGGGGCGAGGGCCGTCCATAGATTCGCCGGCAGGCAGACTGGCCGCTGTCTCGGTGAGTTGCACCAGCGCGCACCTGGCGGGCCCGGCCGGTGGCGGGGATTCCGGCGACCCCACCGAGCTGGCCCTGCTGCACCTGGCCGCGTCCCTTGGCACGAGAGCGGAGAGCCTGGGGGTACAACGGCTGGCGCAGTTCCACTTCAACCCATCGCTGCGGCGGATGTCCACACTGGACATGATCGGTGGCCAGACGGCGGTGCATTCCAAAGGATCGCCGGAGGACATCTTGCCACTCTGTTCCCGGATTGCCGACGGGCATGGACAGAGGCCCCTGTCCGCACCGGACCGCGAGCGGATTGCCGGAGTCGTCGACGGGTGGGCGACCAAGGGGCTGCGGGTACTGGCTTTGGCGGACCGCTCCCTGCCGGGTCCGACGGCGTCGAGCATGTCCCGCAACGATGCCGAACAGGATCTGACCTTCCTGGGCCTGGTTGCCATGTTTGACCCTCCGCGACCCCAGGTCGCCGGCGCCGTGGCGCGGTGCCACGAGGCCGGTATCCGGTTGATCGTGATCACGGGGGACAATGGGCTCACGGCGGCAGGAATTGCCCGACGCGTGGGGATTGGGTCCGGGGGTTTGCGCACCATCACCGGCGAGGAGTTGGAGCGCATTACCGAGGCCGGGCTGGACGAGCTTTTGGCAGGGGGCGAGGAACTTGTTTTCGCCCGCAGTTCGCCGGAGGCCAAGCTGAGGATCACCGACGCCCTGCAGGATCTGGGCCACGTCGTGGCGATGACCGGAGACGGAGTCAACGACGCTCCGGCGCTGCGCAGGGCCGACATAGGCGTTGCCATGGGGAAATCAGGGACCGACGTCGCACGGGAGGCCGCAACGATGGTCTTGACGGACGACGACTTTGCCTCGATTGTCAGCGCGGTTGAGGCCGGGCGCCGGGCCTATGACAATGTTCGCAAGTTCATCGTCTACATCTTCGCCCACGCCACCCCAGAGGTCGTTCCCTTCCTGATCTATGCGGCGTCCGGGGGCAGGGTGCCGCTGCCGCTGACAGTCATGCAGATCCTGGCCATCGACCTTTTTACCGAAACGTTGCCAGCACTGGCGCTGGGGCGGGAGGCCTCCGAGCCCGGCGTCATGCAGCGCCCTCCCCGACCCAAAGAGGAGAAAGTCATTAGCGGGCTCATGCTGGTGCGTGCCTGGGGCGTGCTGGGCGGGGTCTCTGCCGTCCTGGTGTCGACAGGGTTCCTGCTCACGCTGCTCTTGGGAGGGTGGGCCCCCGGGCCGCGACGTCGGCAGCGGCCAGTTGCATATTCTCTGGCAACAGGCCACCACCATGACTTTCCTGGGCATCGTCGCCTGCCAACTTGGCACGGCCATGGCAGCGTGCACTCAAACAGTGTCACTTGCCAGAATCGGCTTTCTGAGCAATCGGCTGCTGTTGGGGGGCATAGCCTTCGAAGTGGCTTTCAGTGCGGCGATCGTGGGGATTGCACCCTTGCAGCTGATCTTCGGCACAGCCGTCCCGGCACCCTCCCAGCTGTTGATGCTGCTGCCGTTCCCGTTCATTGTGTGGGGGAGCGACGAGGTGTTCAAGTGGTTCCTTCGGCGACGCAACAGGCCCTCCTGGGAGCAAAGCGGTGGCGTGGTCAACGCCGCGATGCCCGGGCGACGGGGCGGCGTTCCCTCAAGTGCAGGGCACGCAAAGCGTTGAGGATGGTGGCAAGGTCAACCAACTCCTGGCTGAGTGCACCGGCAACGGCCGGCACAAGCCCGACGGCCGCGAGCACCATCAACCCCAGGCTGAGCAGGATGCCGATCCAGATGCTCTGGATCGCGACGTCGATTGTGGCCTTGCCGATGCGCACCGCGTCGGCAACCCGGGAGAGGTCATCCACCATGATCACCACATCGGCGGACTCACTGGCCGCGGTTGCACCCCTGGCCCCCATCGCCACACCGACGTCGGCCGACGCCAGGACCGGGGCATCGTTGACGCCGTCCCCGACCATCATGACCGGCCGCGGCGAAAGGCCCCGCAGGATGGTGACCTTGTCGGCCGGCCGGCATCCGGCCCGAACCTCCTGGATTCCGGCCTGCCTGGCGATGTTCCCGGCGGTGCCCTCGGCATCGCCGGTCACCATCATGGTGCGCTCGATGCCCAGGGTCTCCAGGCCGGCCAGCGTGGCCACCGCGTTCGCCCGAAGGGGGTCGCTCATGATGAGGGCGCCGGCGTAGCGGCCATCGACGCCAACATAGACGGCCAACGCTCCGCCGGCCAGTTCCTCCAAGGGGATCGGCCCCGCGGTTTGCTCCACGAATGACCGCTTGCCAACGGCAACGCGGCACCCGTTCACGAGGGCGGCCACACCGTCGGTGGCATGCTCGACGGCCTCGCTCGGGCTCGAGAGTTGCAGCCCGCGGTCCTTTGCCGCCGTGACCACCGAGGATGCCAGGACGTGTGAGGAATGCAGTTCGGCCGAGGCCGTCAGCGCCAGCAGTGCCATATCGTCGACCGTCGGCGGGCCTCCGGTGGCAACCCTGAGCTGCTCCAGCGTGGGCCGTCCGTGGGTCAGCGTTCCCGTCTTGTCAAAGACGGCCGTCTTGACCCGCGCCAGCTGTTCAAGGGTCCCGCCATTCTTGACGATGATCCCGTTCCTGGCAGCCCGGCTCATGCCGCCCAGGAAGGCAACGGGTGCGGCAATCAGGAGGGGGCACGGCGTGGCAACCACCAGCACCTCCGCAAACCGCAACGCCTCACCGCTGAGCGCCCAGGCAGCACCGGCCAGCAGGAGGGCAACCAAGGTGAATGGTCCGGCGTAACGGTCCGCGAGGCGGACCATCGGCGACCGGCTGGCTGCGGCGTCCCGAACGAGGGCCACGATGCGGCTGTACTGGGAATCGGCGGCCAATGCCGTGGCGACTAGTCTCGCCGCCGTCGCGCCGTTGACCGAACCGCTGAGGACTTCCGCCCCGCAAACCGCCTCCATGGGAAGGCTTTCGCCCGTTATGGCCGATTCGTCGAAGGATGCCGACGGCGAGAGTAAACGGCCGTCAACGGGCACCACCTCGGATGGACGCAGAACCAGGACGTCCCCAACGGCTATCTCGTCGACGGCCACGTCCTGGAGCACCCCGGCTGCGCCTTCCCGATGCGCCGTTGGAGGGACCCTGTCCAGCAGGGCGCCAAGTTCCGCCTTGGCCCTGCTCGAGGCGAAGTCCTCCAAGGCCGAGCCGCCGGCGAGCATCAGGACGACGATGAGGGACGCAATGTATTCCCCCACGGCAACGGTGCTGGCAATGGCCATGACCGCAAGGATGTCCACGCCCCAGCGACCATGGACCAGCTCGCGAACCATGCCAACGGCACGCTGCAGGGCAGCGGCCGATGCGAAGATGCTGCCCAGCCATTGCGCGCCGGTACCGTGGCCCAGGAGCACCAGCAGCAGCACGAGGCACCCTACCGCGAGCGTTGCCGGGATCATCGGGTGGGCGCGGAGGAATGGCCAACTCGCCGCAGGGCCAGTGCCTGACTGGGACTGGTTGTGTGACGCCTTCGAATGCGCAGCCTCGGCTTGTTCCATGATCTTCAGGCTACGTCCGGCACCAACTGCCGGTTAGAGTCTTTGGACCCGGCCGCGGCCACCGTTTGGGGCCGTTGGGCCCTAGGCCGATCCATGGACATGGGCGAGTATGGACGGTAAGACGAATCGCTGCAAAAGGGGCACACATGAACGACGCAACCGGCCATGGGCGCATTGTTGTCGGGGTCGACGGTTCTGCAGCCTCCATCTCAGCGCTGCGGGAAGCCTTGGCGATTGCGGAGGCAACGGGGGCACGCGTTGAGGCCATTGCGTGCTGGAGCGTGCCCACGGCACTGGCCGTGCAGTATGCGTTGGGCAATATCGACTTGGAGGGTGGAGCCCGAAGGGCTTTCCATGAAACACTGGTGCAGGCTTTCGGCGAGTACACCCCGGGGATCGTTTCCACGCATCTGGTGCAGGGTGACGCCCGGCAGGTCCTGCCGGGACTGGCCAAGGGCGCCGAGATGCTCGTGGTGGGGCGACGGGGCATGGGTGGCCTGGCCGGACTCGTTATGGGGTCGGTCAGCCAAGCGTGCCTCGCCCACGCGGCCTGCCCCGTGATGGTCATCCCCGCCGGCGTCGCGCCCGAAACCTCCGGTGTAGTGGACGGGCCGGGCGCCCCGTGAACGGGCTGGAGCTGGCCGTCGGGGGAGAAACCGTTCGTCTGAGCAACCCCGGAAAAGTCGTGTATCCGGAAACCGGCACCACCAAGAATGATGTGGCCCTGTACTACCTTCATGTGGCGCCGGTACTGGTTCCATGGGCCGGCAACCGGCCGGCGACGCGGAAACGCTGGGTCGACGGGGTCGGAACCCTTGCGACCCCCGGCAAGAGCTTCTTCCAGAGGAACCTCGACGCCGCCACACCGGACTGGGTCAGCCGCCACAAAATGCACCACAAGGACCATGACATCATCTACCCCCTCATCAACGATGCCCGCACCCTGGTTTGGCTCGCCCAGGTGATGGCCCTGGAAATCCACGTCCCGCAATGGCAGTTTGCCCGCAATGGAGCCCCCGGCTGTCCCGACCGGATGGTCCTGGACCTGGATCCGGGAGAGGGCGCGGGCCTGGCCGAATGTGCCGGCGTCGCCCTCCTGGCCAGGGATGTGCTGGTGCGCCACGGGCTGGAAGCAGTTCCCGTGACGAGCGGCAGCAAGGGCATCCACCTCTATGCCGGCCTGGACGGGAAACGAACCTCGACGCAGACTGCCGCCTTGGCACATGAGGTGGCCCTGGCCCTGGAACATGACCATCCCGACCGGGTGGTCAGCCGAATGGGCAAGGACTTGCGTCGCGGGAAGGTGTTCATCGACTGGAGCCAGAACTGGCAGGCCAAAACCACGATTGTGCCTTATTCCCTGCGGGGCCGGGCCATTCCCACCGTGGCGGCACCGCGGACGTGGGAGGAAGTCGCGGCAGGCGGGCTGACCCAACTGGACTACCGACAGGTCATGGCAAGAATCGACGCCATGCTGGTTCCCCCGACCCGTCGCTACGGGGCGCCGCCGCTGCCCATGAGGAGGACGGCGGCACCATTGACACGGTCCTCGGCCAGGTCGGCCAGGGCGTCATCGGCCGCTGAGAACGGGTAGGCGGTGGTGGTCGGCTGGATGGGGATCTGTGCGGCCAGACGAAGGAATTCCCGGCCGTCCGAACGGGTGTTGGCCGTGACGCTGCACAGCTGCCGTTCCTGAAAGATCTCCGCCGCGTAGTTCAGGGACGGGATGTCGGTGAGGTGGATGCCCGCCACGGCCAAGGTTCCTCCACGGTCCAGTGCACGCAGGGCCACCGGAACCAGTTCACCCACAGGGGCGAAGAGGATCGCTGAATCCAAAGGTTCGGGCGGAACATCGGCAGGACCGCCGACAAAATCGGCACCCAGCTCCCGGGCGAGCTCGCGGGCCTCCGCCGAGCGGGTCATGACGAAAACAGAGGCCCCCTGGTGCAAGGCGAGCTGAGCCGTAATGTGGGCGGATCCGCCGAATCCATAGATTCCCAGGCGGCCGCCCGCCGGCACCCGTGCCCGCATGAGCGCCCGGTAACCGATGATGCCCGAACACAACAGTGGAGCGGCTTGTTCGTCCGTGAAGGTGGCGGGAATCCCATAGGCAAAGGCTTCGGCCACCGTGGCCAGTTCGGCATAGCCGCCGTCTCGGTCCCACCCCGTAAAGGTGGGCGACAGGCACAGGTTTTCATCTCCCCGCAGACAGAAGCGGCAGCGGCCACATGTGCCGCCCAACCAGGGCACGCCGACCCTGTCACCGGGCTTGAACAAGTGGCAGCCGGGACCGGTCTCCTGCACAATCCCCACCACCTCGTGCCCGGGGACAACATGGCTGTGCCTCGGGGCAAGGTCGCCCTCGGCCAAGTGGAGGTCTGTACGGCAGACACCGCAACTCCGAACCCGCAACAGCAGTTCGCCGCGCCCCGGCGCCGGGTCGCCACGTTCGCCCCACACCAGTGGATGCGAAGCAATCGGACCCGCTTCCCCAACCCACCATGCCTGCATTGCACACCCCTTCCTGTCACGAGTCTGGCTGAGTCCGGCCCCCGCCGATAGGGCACAAGGCCCCTATCCGCACCAAGGCCGCAGGTGTTGACTCGTGGCGAGGGCACCCGCCTGCGGTGGGATGTGCCGTGGGCAAATTCAGTGAACATGCAAAGGAAGGCTGATGATTGTGGACACAGACAGTGGGGACAAAGCCGGGGTCGTCTGGTTTGACGACGTCGGCATCAAGGACGTGGCTGACGTCGGCGGGAAGAATGCGTCCCTGGGCGAACTGATACGTTCGCTGGCTTCCGAGGGGGTCAGGGTTCCCGGCGGCTTCGCCCTGACTGCTTCCGCTTACCGGCAATTCATCGCCGCGAATAACTTGGCTCCCAGGCTGGAGCAGATCATCGCCACCAAGGACGCAGCGGGCAGCAACTGGCGTCCCATCGGAACAGCTGTGCGCGAGCTCATTCTCGACGGCGAGTTCCCTGCGGACGTCTCCCGGCAAATCGTGTCGTTCTACCGCGAGCTGGCCGTGCGCAGCGGGCAGCAGGACCCCGCCGTCGCCGTGCGCAGCAGCGCCACCGCCGAGGACCTGCCCGACGCCAGCTTCGCCGGGCAGCAGGAAAGCTACCTGAACGTCAGGGGAGAAAAGGAGCTGCTGGATGCCTGCCTGCGTTGCTACGCATCGCTTTTCACCGACCGGGCCATCAGCTACCGGGAGATCATGAAATATGGGCAGCTGGACGTGGCGCTGTCAGTGGGGGTTCAGCTCATGGTCCGCTCGGACCGGGCATCCTCGGGTGTCATGTTCTCCCTCGACACCGAAACCGGATTCCCGCGCCTGGCCGTCATCAGTGCGAATTGGGGACTGGGTGAAACGGTGGTCCAGGGCATGGTCAATCCGGACAAGTACGGCGTCTTCAAGCCCCTCCTGGACAACGCCGCATACTCACCGGTCATCGAAAAGACGCTTGGGTCAAAGGCGCGCAAGCTGATCCACAACTCCGGCGGCGCCACCGGGACGGTCTTGGTCGACACCACCGATGCGGAACGGACTTCGTTTTGCCTCGACGACGGCGAGATCCTCCAGCTGGGCAGGTGGGCCGTCCAGGTTGAGCACCACTACGGCCGCCCCATGGACATGGAATGGGCTAAGGACGGGGTGAGCGGCGAGTTGTTCATTGTCCAAGCCCGGCCGGAAACCGTCCAGGCCCGCAAGAGCGGCACGACCCTGAGCACCCACCGGCTGACCGAGACCGGGCCCCTGCTGGCCAAGGGCGCCGCAGTGGGCGATTCCATTGCCTCGGGCACCGCCTGCGTGATCAAGAGTGCCGCGGACATCGGCAGCTTCGTGGACGGCTCTGTGCTCGTTGCCGAACAAACGGATCCGGACTGGGTCCCGGTCATGAAACGGGCCAACGCGATCGTCACCGACAAGGGTGGGGCGACCAGCCACGCGGCGATTGTTAGCCGCGAACTCGGGATTGCCGCCGTCGTCGGGACCGGCGATGCGACTGACGTCATTGCGGATGGGCAGGCCGTCACGGTTTCCTGCGCCGAAGGAGATGCCGGGCACGTCTATGCAGGACTTCTTGCAAGCCGACGGGACGACGTCGACCTCGGCGAACTGCCGGCCACCCGAACCGCTGTCATGCTCAACCTGGCCAGCCCGGCCACGGCTTTGAAATGGTGGCGCCTGCCCGCGCAGGGCATAGGCCTGGCCCGCATGGAATTTGTCATCAACGACATGGTGCAGGTGCACCCGATGGCGCTGGCGTTTCCGGAGCGGGTCACCGATCCGGCCGAGCAGGCCAAGATCAGGGAACTGGCGCTCGGCTACGCCGACCCGGCGGACTACTTTGTACAAACCCTGGCGCGGGGCCTGGCAAAGCTTGCGACCCCGTTTTATCCTGCACCTGCCGTCGTCCGGTTCAGCGATTTCAAGACCAACGAGTACGCCCACCTGATTGGCGGTGCGGTCTTCGAAAGTGAGGAGGCAAACCCGATGATCGGGTTCCGGGGCGCTTCACGCTACTACGATCCGCGGTACAGGGCCGGATTTGACCTGGAATGCCGGGCCATCGTCCGCCTGCGAAACCACTGTGGCTTCAGCAACGTCATTCTGATGGTGCCGTTCTGCCGGACTCTGACTGAAGCGGACCGTGTCCTGGCCGTCATGGCGGAGAACGGGCTTGTCCGCGGCCGGGACGGGCTCAAGATCTACATGATGTGCGAGATCCCCGCCAATGTGGTCCTGGCCGGAAAATTTGCCGCCAAGTTCGATGGCTTCTCCATCGGATCCAACGATCTCACCCAGCTCGTCCTCGGCGTGGACCGTGACTCGGCCGCACTTGCACCACTCTTTGACGAACGGGACGAGGCCGTCGAGGAGTTGATTCGGGAGGCGATTGCCAAGGCCCATGCTGCGGGCATTCGGATCGGGATCTGTGGGCAGGCGCCCAGCAATCACGGGGAGTTTGCGCAATTCCTGATTACGGAGGGGATCGATTCGATCTCGCTGAACCCCGACAGTTTCCTACGGACGCTCCCTGTCATCGCAGCCGCTGAAGCGGGGATGGACGGGGCCTCTGTAGCGGCGGCGGGGCAGATGCACGTGGGGGCTTAGGGCCCTAGTGGCCGTTCGATACGGCGCCTAGCCTTAATCCATGCTGTTGGAGGCGAACCCGCGACGGGAACGCACCGGCAGCCACCTCGTCTAAGAAGGGACGGCACGATGACCAGTCCGGGAACACCTGCCCGCATTGTCGTTGGCGTTGACGGCTCAGAGTCATCAATTGGGGCGCTTCGCGCAGCACAGTATTTGGCCATCGCCACGGGTGCCGGGCTGGAAGCCGTCGGTTGTTGGGAATATTCAAATATGCGCAGCGCCCGAATAACGCTGGGGGCGGTTGGCGGACAGACTGGAGCCGATGTCGAACTTGGTGATGCCGTCGATGCTGCCTTTGGCCGGCCGCGGCCCAAGAACCTGACCGTCACATTGCTCGCCGGACCCGCGGCGATGAAGCTGGTTGAGGCCGCCAACGCCGCACAAATGCTGGTCGTCGGCCGGCGCGGACACGGCGGTGTCAACGGCTTGCTCGTTGGGTCCGTCAGTTCCGCCTGCGTCCGGCATGCACAATGCCCGGTCCTTGTGGTGCAAGAATCAACAGGGCATCCAGAGAACACAACATGGGAAAGCTGGAATCAGGCCATGGCAAATGCGTTTCATCCGGGACGGATCGTGGTCGGCGTTGACGGATCACCATCCTCGGTGAGCGCATTGCGCGAAGGTGCGCGGCTCGCCAAAGTATTGGGTGCCCGTGTGGATGCCGTGGCATGCTGGGATTTTCCCAGCATTTGGGCGGCTCCGTATCCCCTGCAGGGGATGGATTTTCGGGGCGAGGCCGAACAAGTTCTAAGAGATGTCCTGGAGGAAGCATTTCCCACCGGGCTTCCTGACAACGTCACCGGCAGGCTGGTCCAAGCCCAGGTCCGCGCCGGACTCATGGATGCGAGCAAGGATGCGGCCATGCTGGTGGTTGGCAGGCGGGGAAGAAGTGGATTTGCCGGGGTGGGCCTGGGCTCAGTGAGCTCGGGCTGCATCAGCCATGCGTCTTGCCCGGTCCTGGTGGTCCATGCCGAACCGGATGTGGCTGACATTGAATCCAAAGCGGGTTCGGCACCGGTGCAACAGCACTGAGGCGGCCAATCCTGCCCACCTTCGATACCAGGAACATTCGCCGAAAGGGCGTGAAGCAGTTGCGACTCCAAGAAGTATGGGACGGGCTCAGCACGGAGACCAAGGGCTGGTTTCAACAAAACCCGGGATGCCGTGCCCTGCCGCGGACGTTGGTCAACATCATCAGGGAAAGCTACCGGGGCCCGATCGCCCTTGACCAGGACGGAATAATGGCGCTTTCCCCGGATGACCTGAAATTCCTGCAGTCCACTCCGCTTTCGGCGGGCCGGCCCTTGTCGGACGAGAAATATCCAGGGGAGACGAAATGAACCACGACAACAGCCCAACTCTACGGTTCCTTGGCGGCGCCGGAACCGTCACCGGTTCCAAGTACCTGCTGGAAGCCGCAGGAACCAGAATCTTGGTGGATTGCGGCCTGTTTCAGGGCTACAAATACCTTCGTGAGCGGAACCGCGCCAGGCTGCCCGTCCCGGCGTCGTCCATCGATGCCGTCATCGTCACCCACGCCCACCTGGACCACACCGGCTACATTCCTGCCTTGGTCCGTAACGGTTTTCGCGGCCCCATCCACTCCACCGGGGGAACTCAGGAATTGTGCACGCTCCTGCTCCCGGACAGCGGCCACCTGTTGGAGGAGGAAGCTCACTACGCCGAACGCCGCGGTTCATCCATCCACACTCCGCCCCTGCCCCTCTACACGGCTGCAGACGCGGTCCGCTCCCTCAAGAGTTTCCGTACCCACGACTTTGACCAGCCCTTTGACCTGGGGCCGGGCATCAGCGCCACCCTCGTCCCGGCAGGCCACATTCTCGGGGCGGCTCAAATCAAGTTGTCGATCGCCGGCCACGGCATCCACTTCACCGGGGACCTGGGGCGGGCGGACGATCCGTTCATGTACCCGCCCCGGGAGCTTGAGCAGGTCGACGTTCTGGTCACGGAATCGACCTACGGGAACCGCACCCACCCGGCGGGAGGTGCGGACGACGGGCTGGGGGAGTTGGTCAACCGTGTAGTCAAGAGAGGCGGTGTCGTGATGATTGCGGCGTTTGCCGTGGGACGTGCCGAGAGCATCCTGCTAAGCCTGTCCAGGCTGCGGCAGCGCGGCGCCGTCCCCGATGTTCCGGTCTTTCTGAACAGCCCCATGGCCATCGATGCCTCGCTGATGTACCAACGGCACCGTGGAGAGCATCGGCTCAGTGACGCCGAGTTCAGCCGGATGTACAAGTTGGCGACCATGACGCGCACGGTGGATGAGTCGAAGCTGCTGAATCTCCGGGGAGGGCCCATGATCATCATCTCGGCCAGCGGCATGCTCACCGGCGGCCGGATACTTCACCACGTGGCGAGCTATGGCAAGGACAGAAGGAACGCGATCGTTCTGGCCGGATATCAGGCAGGGGGGACAAGGGGAGCGTCCCTTGCTTCCGGGAACCGTGAACTGCGTATTTATGGCGAGGACGTCAAAGTCCGGGCCGAGGTCTTTCAGACCGAGGCCTTTTCGGCCCACGCCGATGCCAACGCCATTATGGCGTGGCTCCGGACTGCACCCGCCGCGCCGCGCATGAGCTACATCGTCCACGGTGAACCGGATGCGTCGGAGGCCCTGCGCCTGCGGATCAAACACGAATTGGGCTGGAACGCGCGGGCGGCAGAGTACCTCGAAGAAGTCTCCCTGGTGCATCCCCACTGATTTTTCCAAACACTGATTGTTCCAAACGCCGTGCAAGGCGGGGCCGACGACGGGCCCCGCCTTCCACGGCGTTCACTGCGCAGTATACGACTCGCGGACCTCGTCATTGACCACCAGGACCGGGCAATGGGCATGTGACACGCAGGCGGCCGAAACCGACCCCAGCCGCAGCCCCGGAAAGCCGGCGCCACCCCTCCTGCCCACAACCAGCAGACGTGCGCTCCGGCTTTCCTCAATGAGCACCTGGGCCGTGTGGCCGTACCTGATGGCCGTGCGCAGCCCACGGGGCCGGTCCTGCCCAAAGGCCCGTTCAATGGTCTCTTCGACCAACCTCGTTGCGGTGTCCTCCAATTCGCCCTGGGCCGGGAAGTCGCCGAGGGGAATCTCGGCGGCAAAGTAGAGCTCGGACCGGCTCCAGCAATTGATGGCGTCAAGGGGCAGCCCCATGACACCGGCGAACTCAGCCGCCGTCCTCAGCGCCGTTGTTGAATATTCGGATCCGTCAACGCCTACGATGACGCGGTCCGATCCCTTCATCGGTGTAATCATGGTTCGTTCAGCTCCGCATCTCAGGGAAGAAGCTTGACAGCGGTGTCCCAATTGAAGTTCTCGTGGCGGGGATTGACCTGCAGCCCCATGAACATGAGCATCATGGCCTCCAGCTCCCTGGCCCTGCGCAGGGGACCGACATCGATGGGTCGAAGTCCCGAGGCGGCCACGACGGCACTGACCTTGAGCTTGCCGTCCTGGGAGTCACCGGCAATGAAGACATCCAACGGCTGGCCCGCAACCTGGCCGGCCTCAAGAGTGGCCGCAAAGCAGGTGTTGAACGCCTTGACCACCAGGGCGTCCTTGGATGCGTGGAGGGCGACCTGCTCGGCGGCAGAGGTCCCCGACGGGGTGCGCATGCCGTCAAACGTGGCCAGGTCGACGGGATTGCTGATGTCCACCACGACCCTGCCGGCCAGGGATTCGCCGTAGAAGAGGACCACCTTGACGGCCTCCTCATAGGGCACCGCCAAAATGACGATGCCGCCCTCAACAACGGCCTCCTCGCCACCGCCTGAAGCGCCGGCGCCAAGGTCCTCGACCAGCTCGCGCGTCTTTTCGCCGTCGCGCCCAAGGATCTGGACTGAGTGGCGGGCCTGGATCATGCGCACGGCGATGGCCCTTGCCATGTTTCCGTTGCCGATGATGGTTATCTGGGACATGGTTGTGTTCCTTTCATGATTGCCGGGAAATGAGCTTTCCCTGCGGGTTCCGGCTGCGGCACGGTGCACTCAGCCGGCTCGTGCGATGACGACCTTGAGGGCCTTCGTGGTGGCCGCATGTGAAAAGGTCTCATAGGCGTCCAACATCTGGTCAAAGGTGAAAAAATGGGTGGCGAACTTCTCGGCCGGAATCTTGTGTGAGGCAACGAGCTTGAGCAGCATCGGCGTCGTATTCGCATTCACCAGCCCCATGGTGATGGTGATGTTGCGAATCCACAGCTCTTCCAGACGCAGATCGACCGGTTTGCCGTGAACGCCGACATTTGCGACATGGCCTCCCGGGCGGACCGTGTCCATGGCCATTTCAAAAGTCTCGGGCAGGCCAACGGCCTCGATGGCAACGTCCACACCGGCCCCGTCTGTGAGCGCCAGGACCTGTTCCTTCCAGCCGGGCGTGCCCGAGGTGACAATGTCCGTGGCCCCAAAAGTCAGGGCTTGTTCCAACCGCCCATGGTCAACGTCGATGGCGATGACCCTTGCCGCGCCGCATAACCCGGAAGTCATCATCGCGGCGAGCCCCACCGGTCCGGCACCTATAACCGCCACCACATCGCCTGGCTTGACCTGGCCGGCGAGCACGCCGATCTCGAATCCCGTGGGCAGGATGTCGGATAGCATGACAGCCTGAACGTCGGTGACTCCTTCGGGCAGCATGTGGAGCGAGTTGTCGGCATAGGGCACGCGGACATATTCTGCCTGGGTGCCGTCAATCAGGTGCCCGAACACCCATCCGATCCCGGAGGCGCCTTCGTCTCCAAGGCAGTGCGAGAACAAGCCGCTGCGACAATTGATACAGTGCCCGCACGACTTGATGCACGAGATGATGACTCGGTCGCCCACCGCGAAGTCCTTGACGCCCGTGCCGACCTCCGAGACGGTTCCGACGCCTTCATGGCCCAAAATCCGGCCAATTTGGACGGCAGGAACATCACCCTTGAGGATATGCAGGTCTGTCCCGCATATGGTGGTGGTGTCGACACGGACGATCACGTCCCCCGGACTGGTCAGGACGGGCATGGGAACGTCCATCCAGTCCTTCTTCCCGGGGCCCTGATAAACCAATGCCTTCATGCTGTGTCCTCTCGATGAGCGGCCGCCGGCCGCTGCCAGTACGTCTGGCTCACAGCATCGAGGCTACTTTCCTGGCCCCCCGCCGGTTAGGGCCATAAGGCCCGCATGGGGACTATTCTTCGGTGGTCCATGGTCGATCCGTGACGGTCTGGCGTAGTGTGGTGGGAAATGATAGGGCGCGGTTCAATGACGCGTTTTCGGTGTGACCGATTCCGTGGAAAGTAAGCGATGCAAGAAGACAGTTCACGAACATCACCGGTGGGTTCGGTCTCCATGGACGAGTCACGCCTCGGGAGCCGACCGAAGGAACGAGTCGTGCGGGAGGTTGAAGCGGTCCGGACGCAGGAACGCATGGAAGGATTGCTGTCGGCCGTGGTTTCCCTTGCCGTCGAACCCACCGTCGACGCCGTCCTTCACCGCATCGTCGAGTCCGCCTGCGAACTCCTGGATGCAGAATTTGGGGCCCTGGGCGTCATCGGGGATGGTCCGGAACTCAGCCGCTTCATCACGGTGGGGATCGATGCGACTTTGAAGGAACTCATCGGCCCGCTTCCCACCGGCCATGGAGTGCTGGGGTTGCTCATCCGGGACCCAAAGCCCATCCGGCTGCCGGATCTGCACCTGCACCCGGACTCTTATGGGTTTCCTCCACATCACCCGCCCATGAACACTTTCCTGGGAGTCCCCATCCTGGCCCGGGGCACCGTGTTCGGAAACCTGTATCTGACAGAGAAACGGGATGGCCGGGAATTCACCTCCGACGATGAGTCCCTGGCGGTTGCTCTTGCCACGGCGGCCGGGTTTGCGATCGACAATGCCAAGCTGTTTGACGAGGCACAGCTCCGCTCGGCCTGGCTGGAGGCCTGTGCCGATGTCACGGCGCAGCTCATGGCCGACGACGGCGGCGAACCCTTTGCGAGCACCGAACTCATCGCCGAACGTGCCCTTGCAGTTTCGGAGTCGTTGACTGCATTGGTGGTGGTCGTGTCCGCTCCGGACGGCCGAAGCTACGTCAGCACGGTGGCCGGAAATGGTGTCCCAAGATTTAGGAATCGCACTGTGACCCTGGAATCGGCCATGACGGAGGCGATGTTTGTGACGGGCGATCCAGTTGTCGTTGCGGACGCGGCAGAGCTGCTGGGGCCTGACGACGGTGCCCGGCTCGGTCCCCTGGTCATGGCGCCCCTGGGGGAAATGGGCAAGCACCGCCGGGCCCTGATATTGATTCGGGGGAGCGGTGCCGAGAAATACTCACAAGCGACGGCAAGAATGGCGGCGTTTTATGGTTCACAGGCGGCACTGGGACTGGAGCTTGCCAGAAGCCACAAGCTGCGCGAACAGATGATGGTCTTTCGGGACAGGGACCGGATCGCCAAGGATCTCCACGACCTGGTGATCCAGCGCCTGTTTGCCGCAGGGCTGAGCCTGCAAAGCCTGGCCCGTTACTTCGACAATCCGGAGGCGGCTCAAAGGTTGCGGGGCATAACCTCGGATCTTGATTCAACCATTCGCGAATTGCGGAACACCATCTACTCTTTGGGGGAAATCTCGGAGGACGTGGAGCTTCTCAGCAGCCAGATCCTTCAAACTGTTTCGAATAACGCAAAGTCATCGGCCCTCACGCCGCACCTCCACCTCGCCGGCCCGATCGATTCCGCGATCCCCCGCGATGTCGGCAAGCAGCTCCTGACCGTCCTGTCCGAAGCGCTCAGCAATGCGATCCGCCATGCCCTTGCCAGTCAGATCGAAGTTGCCGTGGTGGTTGACAATGGTGTGGTCCAGGTCAAGGTTGCTGACGACGGCGTAGGTTTCGCGGACACACCCCGCCGCAGCGGCTTGTCCAACATGGAAGAGCGGGCCAGAAGCCTGGGTGGGACCTGCTCAGTGAGAAGTGGTGTGGGGGAGGGCACCAGCGTCACCTGGACCGTTCCCTTGAGCATGGAAAAGGCTGCTCGCAGGAGCGATTGGCATGCCCAGGATCTGTTGAACCGGGGAGGTGCTAGCTAGATTCCAGAGGGGAGTCGCTTCGGGACCGCCGTGCGCCGAGTCGGAGTCCGCGTGGCGGGATCGGCCACATCGCAATGTAGACGCCGGCGACCGACAGGATGAAGGCCCCCGCGCCAAGGGCGACCGAGCCGATGTTCAAGGAGAGAAGCATCAAGACGATGCCGAGGCCCACGGTGAACAGGCCCGACAACACAAAGTGGATCAGGCGCCCGTGGATTCCCTCCTGGCTTAGCCGTGTTGCGAGGCGCGGATCTTCAGCAGCCAGCTTGTGTTCAATCTCGTCGAGCATTTTCTGTTCACGGTTGGTCAGTGCCATGGCGTTTCCCTTTCGCCGCTCGCCTAGTCGTGGATGGCCCGGATCCCGGCTTCGTTCCTGAACTTCATTCTTTGCCTTCGGTCGTGACGCCGACAGGGCACAAAGTCCTTGATCATGGAATCCTGCCGCTGATTCATCGACGCCTGGACGCGACATTTTCGCCCCCGGCAGGGAAAGCCGGCCTGGCTACCAGGTGCCGCGCAACGGCGAGGTGGCTTCGTCTTTGGAAGCCTCGGCCGCGCACCGTTGCGGGGCGATGTACACCAGTGCCGGGTAGGTGACGGCGGCGAGGGCAAGGTGCATGACCACGAGTATGAGAACGGCCGCGGGCGCATCGCCGCGGACTAGGATCCAGGCGTCCGGGGCCAGGCCGCCCAAGGTCACCGCTACCGCAAGCCAGGCAAACAGGCGCCTGGCCCGTGACGAAAAGAAGGTGACAACGGGCCACGCCAGGGAGGCCGCGACCACCCCGGGCACCGTCAGTTTCGCGTAGTCCAGGAAGCGGAAGTGTTCATAGCCCACCGTTGCCGGGAAGACGGCGGTGCCGATCGCCACAATGGCCGCACAGGCAGCCAGCGAGCCGATGATGGACACGACAGCGGCCGTGATAAAGGGGCCGGCGGCGGGCTGCCGCCGGCCCCTTGGGAAGTCGACCGTGAAGTAGGCGGTGGTCCTTTGGATGGCGGAGGGGCGTGCGGCGACACCTTCGGTGGCTGACTCATCTGGCATGCGGCGGACTCCTTGGGCTGTGGATGATGGCGCCACAGAGGCCCACCCTGCGGGAGCTGGATACAGTCCCTACCGCAACGCTATGCGGGCATTCTTAGTGGTTTCTTGGGTGCGCTCTCCAATAGCAGGAGCGTATTTGACGCCTATACTTCAGTTCATGGCTGACGAACGATCCGCGCTGGTGGTGGAGGACGATGTGGCACTGGCGTCGATGCTCCGGGAATTGCTCGAGGGCGAGGGGTACACCGTAGTGACCGCCCACGACGGCCAACGTGCCCTGCATGAAGGACTCAGCCGGCTTTTCGACGTCATCGTGATGGACAGGGGCCTGCCCGCCATCGAGGGACTGGATGTACTGGAACGCCTGCGCCGGAAAGGTGTCACGACCCCCGCCCTCGTCCTCTCGGCGCTGAGCAATCCGGCCGACCGCGTCGAGGGCTTGGACAGGGGTGCCGAAGACTACCTGGGCAAACCATTCGACATCGACGAACTGCTGGCACGGATCCGGTCCCTCCTGCGCCGGCACGCCGACACCTCCGCAAGGGTGCGAATTCCGGGAGGGACACTCGACGTCGGCACGCGGACCGTGATGCTCGACGTCGATGGCCGGGTGGTCCTGTCCGAGCGAGAATGTGAATTTTTGGAACACCTCGCGCGCCGCCCGCAACAGGTCTTTACCCGGGCCGGACTGCTGGAGTCCGTCTTTGCCGACGCCGACGACGGCGGCGTGGTTGACACCTATGTGCACTACTTGCGCAAGAAATTGGGCAGGTCGTGTGTACTGACGGTCCGGGGTCTGGGTTATGTCCTGGGGCCGCTGGCGTGAACACGAGGGATGCAACAGAACTCCGGCGTGCCGTTGTCCGCCTGTCAGTGCAATTTACGGCGCTCATCGTGGTCTTGCTGGCGTTGATGGGTGCTTTGCTGTACTCAATTGTTGCCGCCAGCACGGCGGAGGCCATGAACAAGTCCTTGACCAATGCGACCCAGGTTGATTCGCCCCATGATGTACCCGCGGGCGTCTACGTTGCCATCTCCGACGATGGCCGCCTGAGCGCCTCGCCAGTGATGCCGCAGGGGTTGCCCGACACGGACGCGATGAACCGTGTGGCGGCTTCTCACTCGGATGAACAAGTGGACTTTTCCGTCAACGGGCGAACGTACCAGGTGCTGACGATATATCGCGGGGACAGCGTGGTCCAGGCTGCCATGGACACACACGAGGGCCGCGAGGCACTGAACCGGCTCGTGTGGGCCATGGTCGTCGCTGTCGCGGCGGCCGCTGTGCTGGCGGCAGGATCGTCGGTGTGGATGGCCAGGCGGGCCATGCGTCCCTTGGCCGAGAGCCTCGCATTGCAGCGGCGTTTCGTAGCCGACGCAAGCCACGAACTTCGGACGCCGTTGACTTTGCTCAGCACGCGCGCTCAATTGCTGCGCCGCAAGCTGGCCGGACCCGGGCTTCCGCCGGAGGGAGTGTCCACCGAGGTTGCCCGAATTGTCGAGGACTCAAGGATGCTCACGGGAATCCTGGATGATTTGCTGATTTCCGCCGATCCACGTGGGGCCGTAGATCACACCGCCGTCGAGCTGCTCGGCGTTGCCAACAGTGCGGTCGCCTTGGCCGCCCCGCAGGCCCTGCAGAAATCCATCCGGCTCGAATCCGTCGGTGGCGACGGCCCCGTCACGGTGCAAGGTTCACCCGTGGCACTCCTGAGGGTCTTCACCTCATTGATTTCCAACGCCCTGGACCATGCCGAAACAGCTGTTCGTGTGAATGTCAGCGTTCGGGGCGGCGAGGCACGCATTCTGGTCACCGACGACGGGCCCGGCTTTGCGCCGGGAACTGAGAGTCGGGTCTTTGAAAGATTTTCCTCGGCCCGTGCCGAAACCGGCGGCACCGATGGCACCCGCCACTACGGGCTTGGCTTGGCCCTGGTGGCGGAGATCGTGGCCTTGCACAACGGCAAAATCATGGTTGAACCGGCGTCACCGGGCGCGGGTGCCGCCGTGGTTGTCGTGCTGCCACTGCTGCGGCAACGAAAAGGCGATGCTCAGCCCTGACTAAGAAAGCGCACAGAATCCGTGGGGATGATGGAGACAAGACAGGTCACCGGTAAACGGATTGGAGCAGGTCATGGCGACACGAAGCAGCGGCAAGAAGGTGGCGGCGGGCATCACCACGGTTGTGGCCCTTGGCAGTTTTTCGGTGGCCGGCATCGCAGCCGTGGCCGTGGACCTGGCCACTTCGAGCCACGCCGCCACTTCCACCTCGAGCACCGGACAAGACGACGACACCTCACAGGAGCAGGGTCGTGACAACGGCTACTACAACGGCAATTCCGGGGGCAGCTCGGTCCAGCAGGGCAATGGCGGGAATACCAGCGGCCGATCGTCGGGGTCCTAAGATGGGGGCCGCGACTTCCTGGACCGTGTGGGGACTCACTGCCTCCGTGACTGTCACCGATGCCTCGACCATGGTGGATGCGCAACGCGTCGTCCAAGAGGTGGTCTCCGACGTCGACGACGCCTGCAGCCGCTTCCGCCCCGACTCGGAGTTGACGCTCAAGCACGCTGAACTTGCTGTGGGCGCACCAGTAAGCCGGACCTTGGCCCTGCTGGTGGGAAGCGCCCTTGACGCGGCCCGGTGGACCAATGGCGACGTCGATCCCACCCTCGGCAAGGACCTTGACGCCCTGGGATACGACCGGGACATTGCACAGGTGAAGCTGGTGCCGGCCGGAACGTCGATGGCCGAAGTTCAATCGCGCCCAAGGACACCTGGCTGGGAGAGGGTCCGGCTCGAGGGGCAAACCCTGCTTGTGCCGGAGGACCTCCGGCTCGACCTGGGGGCGACTGCCAAGGCCGTCGCAGCGGACCGGGCAGCCGAACAGGTGGCAGCGGAGTTGGGCTGCGGCGTCCTGGTCTCGCTGGGAGGGGACATCGCAACGGCAGGCAGCGGCCCCGACGGCGGCTGGCAGGTTCTTGTCCAGGACCTTCCGGAGGATCCGTGGCAACAAGTCACCTTGCAGGCCGGGCACGCCATGGCGACTTCCAGCACGCAGAAGCGCCGGTGGACCCACGCCGGCATGGACGTCCACCACATTTTGGATCCCCGTTTCGGGCTTCCCGCAGAACCCGTCTGGCGGTCGGTGACGGTGGCGGCACCCTCCTGCCTGCTGGCCAATGCATTCACCACCGCCGGCGTCGTCCGTGGCTTTGGCGCCGTGGAGTGGTTCCAGCAATGCGGTATTGCCGGGCGCTTTGTCGATCGGCAGGGACGGGTCGTGGCCACGGGAAGCTGGCCCAGGGACGACCATCAGGGAACGGCAGCCATGGCGGGAGGGCGGCACAGTGGATAACGCGATGTGGGCCTTTGGCCGCGTCAGTGGATTCGTCTCGATGGCTTTGTTTACCCTGACGGTCCTCTTGGGTATCGTGACACGCTCAGGGAGGCCACTGCCCGGAATTCCGCGGGTTTCGGTCACATTGATCCACCGCAACATTTCCCTGCTTGCCACCGTTTTC
>JBAUMA010000515.1:0-5097 GCA_049578485.1 Specibacter sp. | reverse complement strand
CAATTGGACGCCACATAGGCCGGGCCCCCCCCCGCAGCGTCCACGGGGTGGTTCCCGGCCGCGACCACGTCTGCCTTGGAAGGGTGCAGCCGGACGATTTCCCGCACCGCATAGGCCATGGCGCTTTGCATGCGCACGCCCAGCACATCCAGCTTGAGCATGCCCATGGCATCCATGTCGTGCTTGTCGAACTGGCTCATGGGCAGGCCCAGCCCGCTGGCCTGCACGGGGGTCCGGTTGAGCAGGGACGAATCCCCCAGGATCACCCCGCACGGGTGCATTGAAATGTGCCGGGGCAGCCGGTCCAGGCGTTCGGTCAAGTCCACCAGCAGGTCCAGTTGTGTGTTGCCGCCCTGGACCGTGTGCGCTTGTTCCACCCGGGTGGCAAAGTCCCGCAGCTCCGGTTTTTCGGCCATGGCCTCACGGAACGAACTTGCCGAGAACCGCCACAGCTGCTTGGCAATGCCGTCCAGGTCATCCGGGTCCATGTCCAGGGCCAGCCCGGCGTCGCGGACGGCGCCGCGGGCCCGGTAGCCGTTTTGCATGCTCATCAGGGTCACCCGCCGGGAACCAAACCGTTCAAAGATCTTGTGGTAGACCCTGTGGCGTTCGGCGCTTTCCACATCGAGGTCGATGTCCGGCAGCGTGGCACGGTCGCGGGAGAGGAACCTTTCAAACAAGAGGTCGTTGGCGATGGGGTCCACGGCGCTGATGCCCAGCAGGTAGTTCACCAGCGACGACGCCCCGGAACCACGTGCGGCACGGCGCACCCCCATGGCCCCGATCATGTCCGAGACCTCGGCCACGGTGAGGAAGTAGGAGGCGAATCCGAGGTCGTTGATGGTGTCCAGCTCGGTGGTGAGCCGGGCGTGGACCGTGGTGAGCTTTGCGCCGTCGAGCCCCGGGAAGCGGCGTTCCAGCCCGGCGTGGGTGCGCTGCCACAACTCCGCCGCCGGCGCCTGGGTCAGTCCCAGGACACCCGATTCCGGGGTGGTGGGCTGCTTCCAGCCCAGGTCCTTGTATGGGTCCAGCCGGCATTTGTCGGCCAGGGCGTGGGTGTTGGTCCACAGCTGTCCCAGCTCCGCACTGCCGAAGCCGCCCTGGTGGACGACCTCCCGGGCCACCTTGTGCATGTCCGCGGCACTTTTAAGCCACCCCTGCCCCGTGGGTTGGAGGTCCGAAACCCGGCGCAGCGGTGCAATGGCCCGGGCGGCGTCAAGGACGTCGGCGGTGGGGGCGTCGTCCCGTTCGCAGTACCGCACGGCATTGCCCAGTACGGCAGGCACCTCCGACTCCTCGGCAAGCCTGAGCATGCGCACGGCATGGGCGGTGCTCAGGGGGGTGCCGGGTTCGCTGAGGTGGCTGACGATCTCCACGGCCAGGGTGCCCGGGGGCATGGTGTTTTTCCAGGCCGCGAATTTGGTGCGCGGCAGCAGGTACCTGCGCCCGCCCATCGCCTTGGCAACATCGGAGTGCGGTCCCAGCAGGACGGTCAAGGCGGGGGCCCGGGTTTCCGGATCGAGCACGCCGTCGGCCAGCTCCGCCAGGGTGAGGCCCACCGGCCCCTTGGGCCGGGCGTGGGCCGCGGTGATCAGCCGGCACAGCGCGGCATAGCCGGCACCATGGGCCAGGCCCTGGCCGCCGTGGGCCAGGATGACGACACGCCCGGAGGCCGCCAGGCCGTGCTCGCCCGCCTCCAGGATGGCCAGGTCAACACCCAGAAGGGGGTCGATCTTGGCAGCCATGCAGGCCTTGACATGCTTGACCGCACCATACAGTCCGTCCCTGTCGGTGCTGGCCAGGGCGTCGGCACCGTCCGCGGCGGCAGCCTGGACCAGGTCCGCGGGCCAGGACACCCCGTAGTGGGCGCTATAGGCGGAGGCGGCATGCAGGTGGACAAACTTATGCACCGGGATTGAACTCCTCCACCGATTCGGTTAACGCATCATGAATTTTGATGACCCTCCAACGGCCGCCCGGAAGGTAGTGCACCAGGTCAAAGGTGCGCAGGACGGACCCGCCGTCGCGGCGGACCTGCAGCCGCCACATCTCGCGGTCCACCAGGCCAACGCCCTCCCCCGGCCCGGCCCGGGTCTGTTCTTCCCACCAGTCGCGGCGCTGGTACCAGCGCACGGGATCCGCGGCCAGCGTGTAGCGGCGGCCATGCCACACCAGGTGCAACGGCTCCCCCGCCGCCGACTGGACCACTTCCACGGATTCACTGAACGTTCCCACGCGCACGCCACCTCCAGCCGCCACACCAATCCCATGCGCCATGTACAGGACAGTAAATAATTATTAGAATATATATTCTAAGAGATTTAAGTGTACGCTCACTTCACGCGGTGCGAAAGCCGCCAATGGGGAATTTGATTTCGCCGCGCAGGGCCTCGCACAGTGCACCAAAGCGTAATTTTGATAGCTGTCAGCGCGGTAGGCGTCTAGCATGGGCCATATGGTCGGTGCCGCAACCCGCAGCTGGCGCCTAAACGATTTAAGGAGCGTTCCATGACTGACATGGTCACCCTCATCGCCAAAACCACACCCCTTGAGCGGGAGCTCAAAACAGCTTCACGTACGGTGACGGAGTCCGACCTGCCACGCTTGGGAGAGCTGTACTTCACGGCCTATGAGCCAGGCGTTGCCGGCGATTCGCTGCAGGCCGCCATGGAGGACATGCGGGCCTCGATGCAAGGCAAATACGGGCATTTTTTGCCGGGAGCCTCTCATGTCGCCCTGGATGAGGACGGCAAGATCGTGGCAGCGGTTCTCGTAGTGGAGCGCGCCATCGGCGACGACACGCCCGAGACGCCATTTATTATCGAGCTCTTTACCGACCGCGGCCACCGCCGCCAGGGTTTGGCCGAGGACCTGGTCCTGGCCACCATGGACACCTTGTTCAACGACGGCCAGCAAGACGTGGCCCTGCGCGTTGAGGCATCCAACTCCGCAGCCCTGGCACTGTATTTGTCCCTGGACTTCCACCGCTGGTCCCCGGAAGAGAACGACGACTGACAGCTTCAGGGGAAATCACAGTGGAGCAGCACGTCACCTTCATTTCCCTGGGAGTCAGCGACGTTGCGCGCACCCGGGACTTTTACGTCACGGGACTGGGCTGGAAGCCGCACTTTGAAGTCCCCGGCGAGGTCATCTTCCTCCAGGTCAACCACGGGCTGATCCTGTCCTTGTGGAACCGCGCCGCCATGGCCGCCGAGCTGGGCTGCGACCCCGCCCAGCTGGAATCGAGCGCCGGCATTGTGCCCGTGACCCTGAGCCAGAACCTGGGCAGCCCGGAAGAGGTCGACGCCGTCCTTGGACAGGCACAGGCGGCAGGGGCCGTCGTCGCACATCCGCCCCGCCAACAGCCCCGGGGCGGCTACAGCGGCTATTTTGCCGACCCCGACGGCTTCCGCTGGGAGATTGCCTACAACCCCACCTGGACGGTTGACGACGGCGGACACGTCACCGTCTGAGCCTGCCGCCGGCTGGGAGTTGGCTGGGACTTCCCACAAAAACACCCTCCACGGCCCGATTCTCCCAGCGGCGCGTGTGAGGATTGTCCGAGCCGGCGCCAAGCCGGCACGGACACTGCGGCTTGGGGCGCGCGGCGAGGAGCACACCCATGAGCCTGTACGAACAATTGACGCTGCGGGACGCCCAGCGGAAACGGCGCAAGCGCATCACCCTTTCGATCCTTGCCACCCTGGCGGCCCTGGTCCTGGTGGTGGCCGGCTACGTGGTCTTCATCGCGGTACAAGCCAACGACAACGTGATGCGCTCCAACGCGCTGGCCGGCCTGTCGGGGGTGCCCAAGCTGACTTCCGACACCAACATTTTGGTGATGGGCCTGGACTCACGGGTCGATGAGCAAGGTAAACCGTTGTCGGCGGCAGTGTATAGCGCCCTCGACGCCGGGGACCAGAGCGTGGGCGGCTACAACGCCAATGTGCTCATGCTGGTCCACATCCCGGCCAACGGCCAAAAGGCGACGGCCATCTCCATCCCCCGGGACGACTACGTGCCCATTTCCGGGATCCCAGGGCAAACTTTCGATGCCAAGATCAAGGAAGCCTACGGCTACGGCCTGGCCGCGGAACAAACGGCCCTGCTGGCGGCCGGCAAACCCAATGATGACGCGACGTACCAGCAGGCCAGGGACGCCGGGCGGAAGGCCGAGCTGGCCACCGTCTCCGCATTCCTGGGCAGCGTGCACATCGACCATTTTGTGGAAGTGACCATGGCCGGGTTCTACGAGGTGGCCCAGTCCGTGGCACCCATCACGGTCTGCCTGAACAGGGCCACGCAGGACACGTATTCCGGTGCCGATTTCACCAAGGGCGTGCAGCAAATCGACGCGAAACAGGCCATGGCCTTCGTGCGCCAGCGCCGGGACACCACCGATCCCAACTACAGCTTCTCCGACCTGGACCGTGAACGCCGGCAGCAGGCCTTTGTCGTGTCCGTGATCCACCAGCTCAAGCAGGCCGGCACGTTCACTGACATCCCCAAGATGCAATCGGTGCTCACGGCCGTCAGCAAGAACATCGTGGTGGACAAAGACCTGAACCTCATCGACCTGGTGCAGCAGGCGGGGGCCATCACCGGCGGCAACATCTCCTTCACCACCTTGCCCATCACCGGCTTTGGCACCTCCCCGACGGGCGAGTCCATCAACACGGTCGACGTCGCGCAGGTTCAGGCCGCCGTCAAGGACCTCCTCGCCCCGGCCAAGGCAATCCCGGCCAAAACTCCTACAACAACGGCAACGACGCCGGCCAAAAATCCCACAACAACGGCAACGACGCCGGCCACGGCAGCCGCCTCCGGCACGGGCACGGGCACAGGCACGGGCACAGCAGCGAAGACGACAACCACCTCGGGCGCCACGCCCGCCGCAAAAGCACCGGAAGTCTATTCCGATTGGACGGGGGCGCTGCAGGGCGGCTCCGTCGCGTGCGTGAAGTAAGGGCCGCAACCTCCATGATGCTCACCATTTTGGCAATACTCCTGGCCCTCGCCGTAGTGGCGGGCCTCGCCCGACTCGCCACCGTGGGTCCGGCCCCTTCCCGGCTCGACGCCGCAGCCCTGACCGTTGGC
>JBAUMA010000514.1:0-3035 GCA_049578485.1 Specibacter sp. | reverse complement strand
CCCGTGGAGGATGTGGAACTTTCGCTGCGCCGGCTCAAGCTAGGCAAGAAGGAACGGCGCGCGAAGGCCCTGGCAATCCTTGACTCCTACGGCCTGGGGCACCTCGCCGAGAACAGCATCTACGAGCTCTCGGGCGGGGAACGCCAACTGGTGGCACTTGCCACTGTGCTGGCCGTGGAGCCGTCCATCCTTGTACTTGACGAACCCTCCACCTTGCTGGACCTGCGCAATACCAGGCTGCTGCGCGAACGGTTGGAGCAGCTCCCCCAACAGATCATCATGTCCACGCACGATTTGGCCCTGGCCGCCACCTTTGAACGCGTCCTGGTGATTGACGACGCCGGCATCGCCTTTGACGGCCCGCCCGCCGAGGCTGTGGCCCGGTATACGGCCATGGTGGGCTGATGCGCGGTCACGCCTACTTGGTGGCCGGATACATTCCCGGAACGTCGTTCCTTCACCGCATGCCGTTGTGGCTCAAGGCCGTACTGCTGCTGGCGGTGGCCGTGCTGTGCCTGGCCTCCCCCGCCATCTCTCTTGGCGTGGGGGCAGGGGTAACGACTTTCGTTTTGGTGGCCGTGGTCGTAGCCCACTTTGTTGCGGGCCTGCCGGGGGCGCGGCTGTGGCGGGCCGTGCGGATGATGCTGGTGTTCCTCGTGCTCATTGCCGCCTACCAGTGGTGGCAGCACGGCCCCACGGTGGCGTGGCAGGTGGTGGCCGCAATCGTGGCCACAGTGCTGGCCTCGAATGTCCTCACGGCCACTACCCCGATGGATGACCTGTTGGACGGACTCGGCGCCATGGTGCGCCCGCTAGAGCGGTTCGGCGCCGATCCCGAGAGATTTTCCCTGACTGTTGCGCTGATGCTGCGCAGCATCCCGTTCGTGATTGGTGCTTTTAGTGACGTTCGCGACGCTGCCCGGGCACGAGGCCTGGAGCGGAACCTGTTGGCCCGGTCGCTGCCGGTGGTGATTGCCACTGTCGGGTATGCCCGGGCCACCGGCGAGGCGCTGGTGGCGCGTGGGTTGGGTGAGGCCGAACCCGACGGGCGCGAGCCGGACCAGGCCTAGCCCGTCGGGTTTGGACCGACGACTCCCTCTGGCTAAAGCACGCTCCACCGAAACTCTGTGGAGATACCCATGCCGCCGGCCATGCTGATCATAGCCAGGGCTCCCAAGCCGGGTTCGGCGCGGGCCGCAGCCTGGGCAAAGAGCCGGACCACCGAGACCGCCCCCGACGCGCCATAGGGGTGACCCAGGGCCAGAGCCCCGCCTTCGCGGTTGAACATGGCAGGGTCGACGCCTAACAGATCGGCCACGGCCAGGACCTGGGAGGCAAACGCCTCGTTGAACTCGATTAGTCCTCGGTTGACAGCGGCCTTGTCGAGTCCAGTTCGCTTCATGAGGGCCAGGGTGGAATATGCAGCGCCAACACCGAGGAAGTTGGGGTCGGTCCCAGCAACGGCGCTGTCCACAAACACCAACCCGTGCGCATCAAGTGTGCGGGCCTTGGCTGCAGTGGTGACCACGACGGCCGCTGCGCCATCGCTGTAGGGGCATGAGTTTGCCGCCGTGACCGTCACGCCCTCGACAAAGACCGCCGGGAAGCGGGCCATGAGCGCCGGGGTGAGTTTCCTGTGCGGGCCGGCGTCGGCAGTGACACCGGCCAACGGGACCAACTCCCCGGAGAAGTGGCCAGCAGCATCGGCGGCATTGGCCCGGCGGTGGCTTTCCAGCGCGTACTCGTCTTGGCGCTCTCGGCTAATGCCGAAACGGCGAGCCACGTTTTCCGCGGCCACGCCGGCGTCGGGATCGCCGGACTTCAAGGGCGCAAACTGCGCCCGCTCGAAGAAATCCAGGGAGCCATCCGGGCGGCGATGGGCGCGGGCGGGGGCTGTGCTGATGCTCTCCACTCCCCCGGCAATGTACGTGTCCCCGGCTCCGGCCTGGATCAGGCGGCACGCCAGGACCACGGCCTCCAGCCCAGAGCCGCACTGCCTGTCCACGGTGAGTCCCGGCACGTGCTCGGGACAGCCGGCCGTCAATGCCGCCAACCGTGCCACGTTGCCGCCACCCCCGGTCGCGTTGCCGAGGATGACGTCGCAAACCTCCGACGCCGCAATGCCGGCGTCGGCCAAAACTCCGCTCAGCACGGGTGCGGCAAGTTCGTGGGCGCGCAGTGCCTTGTAGGCGCCGCCGGCCTTGGCCGTGGGCAGGCGCCGGGCCGCAATGATGACGGGGGTGCGATCGGGAAGTGCTCTCAGATTAGAAGATTCGCCGGACACGGGCGTCCCCTTCTGTGATCCATTTACGCAACTGGGCGCGACTGACTTTGCCGCCACCTGTCACGGGGGCTTCCGTAAGGGCAAAATACTGGCTGGGACGGGCGGCGGCAGGTAAAAGGGATGCCCGGGCCCGACACTCAGCAAGGAAATCAGGCGCCGACAGGCACCCGGGCAATAGCCCCGCCACGACGCGCTGGCCGCGCTGGAGGTCCCCAATGCCAGTCACCACCACAGTGCCGGCCTCCGAGGACCCTTCGAGCTGCCGTTCCACCAGTTGCGGGTACACATTGGCGCCGGCCGTGACGATCATGTCCGAGGCCCGCCCCACCACGTGCAGGACGCCCGTGGTGTCCAGGAACCCCTGATCATGAACAGTGCGCCAATCTGTGCCGGGCAAGGCGCCAAACGCCAGGCCGTCGTCGCCCCACGCGTAGCCGTCGCTGACGAGCCGGCTACGAACGTAGATGCTGCCCATCTCCTCGGCAGCAACTGACCGACCAGTCTCGTCCAGGATGGCGATCTCAACGCCAGGGAAGGCTCTGCCCACCGCCGTCGAGTCGCCGATCTGTCCGCCGGTGGAGGCCGCCACGAATCCGAGTTCCGAGGCGCCGTAGTAGTGCTGGGTTCTAGCCTGGGGGGCCCAGCGCCGGGCCAGCTCGGCGATTGCCGGCGGTAGCGACGAGCCGGCGCAAATGATGGTGGTGACGGCCCCCGCGCCTTGTCCGGTGTCCAGGCCGCGCTTGGCAAGCAA
>JBAUMA010000513.1:0-28212 GCA_049578485.1 Specibacter sp. | reverse complement strand
GCCCAGGAGTCGAACAGCTGGGCGGCGCTGGCACCGGCCTCGATCTGGGCGCGCAGGAACTTCCCGGAGGCGTCTGCGGCCCAGTTCAGCAGGGCCTTCCAGACGTCGGGCTCGGCGTGCATCATGGTGCGCGGGCCGAGGTGGTCGCGGGACGGCTTTCCTTCCACCATGTAGGCGGCCACCGTGAATGGCGCCCCGGCAAAGCCGATCAGTGGGGTGTTGCCCAGCTCGGCTACCGTCAGGGCAACGGCCTGGCGAATGGGTTCGAGGGCTTTGTCGGTGAGCTCGGGGAGGTTGGCCACGTCCTCGGCGGTGCGGATGGGCTTTTCCAGCACCGGACCCACTCCGGGAACAATGTCCACGCCGACCCCGGCCAGCTTGAGCGGGATGACGATGTCGGAGAAGAAGATCGCCGCATCCACGTCGTGGCGGCGGACCGGCTGAAGCGTGATCTCGGCGGCCATGGCCGGCTTGAGGCACGATTCAAGCATGGTGGTGCCCACGCGAAGTTCGCGATACTCGGGCAGGGAGCGGCCGGCCTGGCGCATGAACCAGACGGGGCGCCGGGCGGGCTTGCCGCCGCGATAGGCGGTGATGAGCGGGGAGTTGGCGGTGCGGCCATCCATCAGGGGGTGGGCTGGGCTCAGTGTCATGGCACCACCCTACAGAGCGAACCCGGCAATATTTTGCGCACAAGCTGTCGCCACTAGTGGGTGCGGAACCATGGGCGTTGGTAAGGAGCATCACAGTGACTTGGTGACGGATTAGGGCATCCTGTCCATAAACACCCAGCTTTTGGGTCTACGATGTTGGCATTGTGGTTCTTTTCTCGCTCGTAGCCTCGCACTCAGACCTTGACCTCGAAACCGTTGCCCGCCTTAGCGCCGGAGCGGCCGAGGTCAGTGCCGACGTCATTTCCGGAGACAACGACGTGGTGGGGCTGATCACCCTGGCCACGTGCAACCGCTATGAGCTTTACGCACAAGCCCGCAGCGCACAGGATGTTGAATCGGCCCGCAGCAGCATTGTTGCCGCCGTCAGCGAAAGGACCGGACTCAGCGAACACCAAGTCTCCGGCGCCTTGTCCACGCAGCTGGGCGCCGCCGTCCCCCGCCACCTTTTTGCCGTCAGCACGGGCCTTGAATCGGCCGTGGTGGGCGAACGCGAAATTGCCGGGCAGGTGCGCCGGGCACTGAGCTCGGCCCAGGATGCCGGGGTGAGCACCCCCGCCCTGGTGCGTTTGTTCCAGGCGGCATCCAAGACAGCCAAAGACGTCGGCGCGCAGACCGCACTGGGGCGCCGAGGCATGTCCATTGTTTCGGTCGCCCTCGACCTGGCCGCCGATCTCCAGGCCGCGCCCTCCCTGGCGGGCACCACGGCGGTGTTGTTTGGCACCGGGGCCTATGCGGGCGCCGCCATGGCCCAACTGGCCCAGCGCGGCTGCGCCGACATTCGCGTGTACTCCTCCTCGGGCCGGGCGGAAACGTTTGTCGCCTCCCGCGGCGGCACAGCCCTTAGCGATGAAACCCTGCCCGCCGCCCTGGCCGCCGCCCACCTGCTGGTGGGGTGCAGCGGCTCGGACCGCCAGGTTGCGGCAAGCGATTTGGCACCGCTGCGCCACGAGTCATCGCCCCAACTGACGGTCATCGACCTGGCCCTGACCCATGACTTCGCCCCCGACGTTGCCGATCTTGCCCACGTTGACCTGCTGACCCTGGAAACGGTTCGCCAAGCGGCCCCGGCAGAGCAGGAATCGACGCTGTCCGAGGCCGCCACACTGGTGGCCGACGCCGCCGTGAACTTTGAAAAGGCCCAAAACGCCCGCTCCCTCGACCACGCCATTGTGGCGCTGCGCCGGCACACTATGGCCGTGCTGGATGATGAGATCGCCAAGATCCGGGCGCAGCACGGTTGCTCCGCAGCCACCGCCGAGGTGGAATTTGCCATGCGCCGCATGGTCAAGCAGCTGCTCCACGTGCCCACCGTCCGGGCCAAGGAGCTGGCCGCCGCAGGCGACGCCGAAAGCTACCTGTCAGCATTGGATGCCTTGTACGGGCTGAAGGTGGAGCCCGCCGCCCTGGGCAAAACAGCCGCCGCGGCCCTCAAGGTCTTCCCGCCCGAGTCCGGCGCCGCAACCGCCTAGGCGAAGGCGTTGACGCCGGTCAGCTTGGCCGACAGCTCCCAGAGTTTGGCGGCGCTGTCCTGGTCGATGGCGTGGGCGTCCACCCCGGCAAAACGGGCCAGGGGCGATGCCGGGTCGGTGGGCAGGGCAATGTCGCTGTCCTCGCAGTACACGCCTCCCATCCCGTCCAGGCTCGCCGACGTCGCGGCCCACACCGACGTGGCTGCGCCTTGGTCCGGCGTCTTGAATCCTTCGCGGACGGTGCCGGATTCGTCCATCCACCCGGCGGCCACCATTTCTTCCCGCGGCAGGTGGCGTTGGAGTTCGGTCATGATGCCGCCGGGATGCACGGCAAAGGCCCGCACCCCGTTTTCGCGCCCGCGTTGGTCCAGCTCCACCGCGAACAGGCTGTTGGCCGTCTTGGCCTGCCCGTAGGCCTGCCACTTGTCATAGCCGGAGGTGAACTGTGGATCGTCAAAGTGGATGCCGGATATCTTGTGGCCCGTGGAAGACAGCGCCACGACCCGCGCGCCGCCGTCGGCCAGGACGGGCCACAGGGCGTTGGTCAGCGTGTAGTGGCCCAGGTGGTTGGTGGCGAATTGCGCCTCCCAGCCCGGTCCCACCCGCGTTTCCGGGCACGCCATGATGGCTGCGTTGTTGATCAGGATGTCCAGTCCGCGCCCCGAGTCACGGTAGCCCGCGGCGAACGCCTTGACGCTGGCTTGGTCGCCCAGGTCCATGGACCGCACATCCACGGAGGCGAGCCCGGCGGCGGCCAGCACCTCGCGGGCGTGGGAAGCCCGCCGGGCCGGCACAGTGACGGCCACCCCGGCCCCCACCAGGGCTTTGACCGTTTCCAGTCCCAGGCCCGAATACCCGCCGGTGACGATGGCCGAACACCCGGATAAGTCCACGCCGTCCAGGACTTCGGCCGCGGTGGTGTCGTGCCCAAATCCGGAGCCGATGGGTTGCTGAGGGGTGTGCTGGTACGCCGTGTGCATCATGAGGGGAGCCTCTTCATCGAGTGATTGCGTGTCTGGAGCGAAATGTACACCCGTCAGCGGCGATTGTCCCGAGTAATCCACGCATCAATGCCGCCATCAAGATGCACGACGTCGGAATATCCTGCCGCTGTCAGGCTCGCCAGGGCGGTGGCCGAGCGGGCACCGGACTTGCAGTGCAAGATCAGGGGTACGCCGTGCGGGATTGCGGTCAGGGCCGAACCGTCCTTGATGCCGCCCACCGGGATCAGCACGGAGCCGGGAATCCGGGAGATTTCAAATTCCACCGGCTCACGAACGTCGATCAACATGAAGTCGTCCGCGCCGTTTTCCCGGGCCGCCAGGCGTGTGGCGAGCTGATCGGCCGTGACGAGTGCGCCGTCGTCGTCCCCCGGCGGGAGGATGCCGCAAAAGTAGTCGTAGTCGATGAGTTCGGTGATGGGATCGGCGGCGGGGTCCTTGGCGATCCGGATTTCACGCCACCGGGCCGTGAGGGCGTCAAAGACCAGCAGGCGACCCAGCAGGGTCTGGCCGATTCCGGTGACGAGTTTGACGGCCTCGGTGACCATCATGGCGCCGATCGAAGCGCACAGCATGCCAAAAACGCCGCCCTCGGCACAGGAGGGGACGGTGCCAGGGGCAGGGGGCTCGGGGTAGAGATCGCGGTAGTTGGGGCCGAATTTGTCCCAGAACACGCTGACCTGGCCGTCAAAGCGCAGGATGGAGCCCCACACGTACGGCTTGCCCAAAAGTGCTGCGGCATCGTTGACCAGATATCGGGTGGAGAAGTTGTCGGCGCCGTCAAGGATGACATCGTAATCGGCGAACAGTTCAAGTGCGTTGGCAGCATCGAGGCGGACCGGGTGCAGCACCACTTTCACGCCGGGATTGATGGCAGCGATGGAGTCGCGGGCGGACTCGAGCTTGGTGCGGCCAATGTCCGCCACGCCGTGGATGACCTGGCGTTGGAGGTTGCTCAGCTCTACGGTGTCATCGTCAATGATCCCCAATGTACCGATGCCGGCCGCCGCTAGGTACAGCAAGGCCGGGGAGCCGAGTCCACCGGCGCCGATCACCAACACCTTGGCGTTGCGCAGCCTCCGCTGGCCCTCGAGACCGATCTCCGGGATGAGGGCGTGGCGGGAATATCGTTCCAACTCTTCGGCGGACATTGGCGGGCCGGGCTCCACAAGGGGGGCCAGCGTCTGGGCCGGAGCGTGGGTGGGTTGCTGGATCAAGGAAACCATACACATTAATCTAGTCCCGCCTGCGTCGATTGGGTGATTACCGCCCGGTAGAATGACACGGAACCTGCCCATGGGTACATGATGGTCAGGACTGGCAAAGAAAGGTGCGCACCATGACTTTGGAAACCCGTTCCGGGGAGTACCCCCAACGCCGCACCCCTTTGGCCCGTCTGCCCCGTGACGAGCGCCGGGCCCAACTGCTGGCGTCGGCACTGGAGGTGTTTGTGGCCAACGGCTACCACGGCGCAGCCATGGATGAAATTGCCGAGGCTGCCAAGGTCAGCAAGCCCGTGCTCTACCAGCACTTCCCCAGCAAAAGGGAGCTCTATTTGGCCCTGCTGGACAGCCATCTGGCGTCCCTGACCCAAATGCTGCTCGTGGCGCTCAATTCCACCACCGACAACAAGTTGCGCGTCCAGGCCACCATGAAGGCCTACTTCCAGTTCGTGGCCAATGACGACCAGGCCCACCGGCTGGTCTTTGAATCGGACCTTGTCAACGACCCAGAGGTTGCGGCACGCTTGGAAAAGTTCAACGCAGAGTACGCCAACGCCATTGGTGAGGTCATTGCCGAGGACACGAAACTTGCCCCACTGGAGGCAACGCTTTTGGGGCGCGCCTTGGCCGGCATGGCCCAGGTCAGTGCACGGTATTGGCTCGAGGCCAACGGGGATCTTGACCTCGAGGTGGCCAGCGAACTTGTGTACCGTTTAGCTTGGCGCGGAATTAGCCGCTTTCCCAAGGAAACCGCAGGCCCCGGCGCATAGAGTTTGTTTGTACTTTCATTTGCATGTCTGCACCGAGGAGAAACCTGTGGAAATCAAGATTGGCATCCAGAACATCGGCCGTGAAATCGTCCTTGAATCCGATCTGGCGGCGGACGAGGTAGCGACCCAGGTTTCCGAGGCATTGGCCAAGGGCACCGAATTGCGTCTTACGGACGAGAAGGGGCGCATCATCATTGTTCCCGGCAGCGCCCTGGGATACGTTGAACTCGGCGGCGAAAAGGCCCGCAGCGTTGGGTTTGCCGCGCTCTAAGCCCGTCACACCCTGGATTTTTTGTGTTCGTTGTGGAAGAGGGAAATTAATGGTTGCTGTGGTCATTGTTGCGTTGATAGCGGGAGCACTGGGAGCGATTGCCTGGGCCGTTGACAAATACCGCACCACCTTTGGCGCCCTCCTTCCCGCCGGTGCCGCAGTCACTGCGGCGCTCGTGGTCTGGATGATCACCATGGCGGCGGGCCTCGGCTCCGCCCCCGCGACGGCGTGGATCCCCTGGATCCTTTCCATCGTGGTGGGCGGTGCCGCCGCTTGGGCCACGGCTGGATTTGTGGGCCGTACCCGCCACACCCGCCAGGTCGAAAAGACCAACGCGATCTTGCACATGCGCTGACACTTGAGCGCACCAACACCGGGGGACTGTAATGCGACGAGCACTTGCGGGTGCACTGCTGGGGTTGACCCTGCTGGCCACCGCTTCCTGCACCACCGCCACCGAAGGAACGCAGCTCAGCGCGCAGCACGGCCCCCAGTCACGTAGCACGCAGGCACAGAGTTCGGCGTCGGTCACGACCAGCAGTGCGGAGCCGACGGTAAAACCTGCGGTCAGGCCGGCCGCATCCCCGCTCAAGCCCATCCCGGGTGCCATGGGCCTGGCCACCCTCAATGCCGCGGGCGTGCCCGAAAGCTACACCGTGGTCAAGGACGACACCGTGGACGGCATTGAGTACCGCTTTGGAATCACCACCGATGTGCTGGCCGAGGCGAACATGGTCCCGGACTTCATCTCCGTTGGCAACAATTACTTCCTGCACCCCGGCGACGTCGTGGAACTGCTGGTCCGCCCTGTTGACCCCAACTCCGGCAAGGGCGCCGTGGTCACCAATTCGGCCGGCCATCCGATTTTCTACACCACCGCACGCGGCGACAGCCTCGACAGCCTGGGCTACCAATTCCGGGTTTCCACGGCTGCGTTGTTACGCTACGACCCCGCACTTTCCGCGGATGTCCCCATCCCGCCGGGCAGCAAAATCTCCCTGATGCCTGGCGACTTGAAGATTCAGGGCGCCACGGGTTCCTTCACCGTCGATGCAAAAGGCATCCCGCTGACTTACACCACGGCCGAAGACGACACGGAAATGCAGATCGCCGGCCGTTTCAACCTGGAACTGGTTGAACTGGCCGATGCCAACCGTCCGCATGACAACAAAACCGCTGAATGGTTTGATTTCACTGACCTCCCCAGCGGCACGCTTGCCGCGGGCCAAACCATGAGCCTCAACGGCGACCACCCCATCCTGAAGTAGGCGTCCTTCGCGAGTCCTGCGTCGCGTTCCGCCTCAGCTTGGCGCCACTTTCAAAGTGGCGTCGAGTTTGCCACAAGCTCCGCGCCGGAATCAGCCGGCGTCCCCGTCGCGGCCCTCTTCGGTGCAGATGCACAGCCGGTTACCCTGCGCGTCCGTGGCGATCACGAATGCCGGGGCGTTGGCGTGGTCCAGGGTTGCCCCGGCGGCCTCCAGCTTCGCCAGCACAGCCGCCGCCTCGCTGGCCGGCACATGGATGTCAAAGTGGAAGCGGTTGGCGTTGGGCGTTTCCGTTTGCTGGAACCACAAATTGGGCAGCCGGCCCGAGGGGTCGCGCAAGTCGTCCGGCTCCCCCTGTTTGAAGCCAAGGGCCGCCCCCCACACGGGCGCCACGGCGGCATAGTCGGCGGTGTCCAGGGCGATTTCCACGGCACGCATCAGCTCCGGGTGGGCCACGGCGCCGGCCTGGACGGCTGCCGCGGAAATGGCCGAAGCCAGGGCCGCATCACGCGCCGTCACCTTGGAGCCGGCGTCGTGCGAGGTCAGCGTCACGAACAAGGTGTCGTAGCGCCAGTCCACGTCCGGGTGGTGGTTGGCGTCTTGGGCCAGCGCCCCGATGGCGCCGAACAGCTCCAGGGCAGCGGCCGACGTCGGGCACGTCAGCACGGCGCTCAGCCCGCCCAGGCGGTACCTCCAGTGCGGCAGGGCGGCCAGTTCCGCATCAATTTGTGCCCGGGTCAAAACATCGTTCGCAGCCATGACAGGCTCCTTCAGGTTCGGGTTACAAGTCCGGGCGGCCCTCCATGGCGGAGGATGCCAATGCGTGCCGGCGCTTGGGGATGCGGCCGCCCTGTGCTGCCAGTCTGCCACCGATGACCGCGTGTTTGAAGGCTTGCGCCATGCGAACGGGGTCCTGCGCGCGGGTCACGGCCGTGGCCAGCAGCACGGCGTCGCAGCCCAGCTCCATGGCCAGGGCGGCGTCGGAGGCCGTGCCGATGCCGGCGTCGAGCACCACGGGGATGCCGGCACGGGCAACAATCAGCTCGATGTTGTGCGGGTTCAGGATGCCCAGCCCGGTGCCGATCGGGGCACCCAGGGGCATCACGGCCGTGGCGCCGAGCTGCTCCAGGCGCAACGCCAATACGGGGTCATCGTTCGTGTAGGCGAACACCTTGAAGCCGCGGTTCACGAGCTGTTCGGTGGCGTCCACCAACTCCACGGCGTCGGGCAGGAGCGTGTGCTCGTCGGCAATGACCTCCAGCTTCACCCAGTCGGTTTCCAGTGCCTCGCGTGCCAGTTCGGCGGTCATGACGGCTTCGCGGGCCGTGAAGCATCCGGCCGTGTTGGGCAGCACGCGGATGTTGTTTTCCAGCAGCAGCTCGAACAGGTTGCTTCCGGCGTCGCCGGGCTGGCCCGCGCCGCCCACCGCGTAGCGGCGCATGGCCACGGTGGTCAGCTCGGTCCCGGAGGCAAGCAGGGCGGCGCCCAGGCCGTCCAGGCTGGGGGCGCCGCCGGTGCCCATGATCAGCCGGGATCCCAGCGTCACGCCGTCGATCACGAGAGGGTCGTGGTCTGTGAGTACTTCAGTCATGAGGGTCTTCTTTCGTGGAACAGGGGGTGGTGGGAGCGCCTAGCCGCCCTGGACGGCGGTGACGATCTCGACGTCGTCGTCGTGTGCCACCAACGTCAGGGACCACTGGCTGCGGGGAACGATGTCGGCGTTGCGGGCAACGGCCACGCCGAGCCTGCCGCCGTCGGCCGGCTGTCCGGTGGCCAGGATGGCACGGCCGGTCACGGCGGCCACAAGGTCCGCCACGGTGGAACCGTCGTTGAAGGGGCGGGCGGTGCCGTTGAGGGTCAGGGTGTTCATGGCGTCTTTCCTGGGGTGGCGGGATGGAGTGCGGTTGAGAACCTGTCGGGGCGGAATCGTTCCCAGGCCAGGTCCGTGACATCGCCGAGCAATTGCCGGGTGATGTGGGCTGCGATGGCGGTGAGCAGGACGCCGTGGCGGAAGAAGCCCGTGGCGATGACCAGTCCCGGGATTTCCCTGCCGTCCGGGCCTGCCACCCGCCCCAGCATCGGGGCGTTGTCAGGGGTCCCGGGACGGGCCCGTGCCGTGGTTTCCAGGAGTTCAAGTTCGGCGACGGCGGGCACCAGGACCTGGGCGTCGCGCAAGAGCTGGTGCACTCCCCCGGCGCTGACCCCTGCCGAGCCGTCCTCGCGGCTCGTGGCACCGATGACCACGGTGTTGTCGTTGCGGGGAACCAGGTAGACCGGCACCCCGCGGACCATGCCTCGGATGGTGGCGGTGGTCAGCGGGCGCAGGTGTTCGGGGACCCCCAGGCGCAGGATGTCGCCGTAGACCGGGCGCAGCGGCAGGAGAAGTCCATCGGGCAGGCCGCCCAAGTGTGGCGCACCCAGGCCGTTGGCCACCACCACGTTCCCGGCGTGGACCTCGCGGCCGTCCGCCAGCAGCACCCCGGTGACCCTCGAGTGTGTGTCGGCCGGATCCTCGTGGAGCAGGGACACGGCGTTGCGGCGGATGGACGTTTGCTCATCGCGGAGCCTTCCGCGGGCAGCGGCCACCACGTTGAGCTGGACCCGGATGGCCGTGGCCACCCCGCGCGGGTCCACCTGGTGGTCGGCCGCCACCAGGTAGGCGGCGGAAATTTGCGGTCCCACGAGGGGTTCGAGGTTCCGTGCCTGCCGGATGGTCAGCTGTTCCACCTCCAGGCCGTGCCGGAGCTGGACATCGCGCAGATCAGCCAGAGCCGCGCGGTCCGCAGCATCGGCACCCAACACGAGGGTCGGCGTCGTGCGGAATCCGGTGTCGGCATGGCCGGCGGCCACCAGGGGCGCCACGAACTCGGGCCAGCGTTGCGCCGAGGCCAGGGTCAGCGCCAGGAGGTCCTCTTCCTGGTAGTGAAGTTCACTGACTGGGGCCAGCATGCCGGCGGCGGCAAAGGTGGCGCCGGTGGCAGGGGCGGGGTCGATGACCGTGACATTGTGGCCTGCCCGCTGGGCTTCCCACGCGATGCCAAGGCCCACGATTCCGCCGCCAATGACGGCCACGTCGGTGTTGATGATTTCCGGCACGGGAGGTGCCATTGCGTCTCCTTCCCTACGCCGGTATGAGCCGGATCAGGTTCCACGCCCTCTGGGGGCGTCTTTCGGTCGGCGCATCAGGCGCCCTCTCAGCCAGCTTGCCTGGCTCCCGCGGTACTGAACTAGTCTATGAGATATGAGCCACCCTTTCGTCAAACATGACGCCCAGAACGCCGAATCCACCCATTCCCTTGCCGACGCCAGGCTGTACGTGTGCACCGATGCACGCCGGGAGCGCGGTGATTTTGCCGATTTCCTGCGGGCCGCCTACGCCGGCGGCGTGGACATCATCCAGTTGCGCGACAAGTCCCTGGAGGCCGCGGAAGAGCTGGAATTGCTGGCGGTGCTGCGTTCGGTGGCCGGGGAGTTTGGCAAGTTGTGGTCGGTTAATGACAGGGCGGATCTGGCCCTACTGACCGGGGCGCCGGTGCTGCATGTGGGGCAAAAGGACTTGCCGCTGCCGGCCGCGCGTTCGCTGGTGGGTCCGGCTGTGACTCTGGGGCTTTCCTGCCACGATCCCGCCCAGGCGACGGCGGCTGCCGCCAACCCGAACGCGGACTATTTTTGTGTGGGGCCGCTGTGGGCAACCCCCACCAAGCCGGGCCGCGCCGCCGTCGGGCTTGGCCTGGTGGAACATGCCGCGTCCCTGGACACCACCAAGCCGTGGTTTGCCATCGGTGGGGTTGATTTGTCCAACGTGGACCGCGTGGTTGCCGCCGGCGCGTCCCGGATTGTGGTGGTCCGGGCCGTCACTGATGCCGCAGATCCGACGGCGGCCGCGCAGGAGTTGCTGTCCCGCCTGCCCAAGATGGCCTAGGCTTCAGCCGACGGCGTGCCAAGCCGGCCAGGGACTTTCACACGCCGTCGCCCGCATGGCACGCCAGCGCGCTAGGTCAGCCCTGCCATCCCTGCCAGCAGCTGAAGTTGGGATTCAAAAAGCACAGCCGTGTCCCTAAAGGTATCTGCCCCGAACTGGCCAAACACCTCGAAATTCACGGCCCCAAACAGGGCCGTCCACACCAGCACTCCGCGGGTCAGCGCAGCGTCGCTCAAGGTGACGCCAAGCTCGTCCCGGATGGCCTGAAAGTCCGCGGAAAGTGCGCTGTCGGCAGGCGCCGCACTGATTTCCGGCGGCAGTTTCCCGGCCAGGTGGGCGCCCTCAAAAATGCCCACCAGCTGGCCGATGACACGGGTTCCCGGTCCCGTGGTTTGTTCGGCCGGCGCCTCGTAACCGGGCACAGGTGAGCCAAATAGCAGCCCGTAGCGCGCAGGCTCGGCCAGCGCCCACGTCCGCACGGCCCGGCTCAGTGCCGTGAATTGGGCGGAGAAATCCTGCGACGGAACCGCCCCGACGGCGGCGTCCACGGCGTCCCCCAGGCCGTTGTAGCCGTCCACGACCAGCAGCGTTAGCAGCTCATCGCGGCTCTTCACATACCGGTACACGGCCGAGGACACCACGCCCAGGTCGCGGGCAACTGCGCGCAGTGACAGTCCGGCGGCGCCATGGCGGGCCAGATGCTCGCGTCCGATCCGGAGAATATCGTCCATGGTTTGTTCCCTGGCACGCTCGCGGGGGGTTTGTGTCATGCTCCCAGCTTCAAACATTTCGAGAGCAACGTCAACTTTTGTGAGCACTGCTCTTGACATTGGCCTTGTCCACGCTCATCGTTTAAGTGAGAGCACTGCTCACACTTAACTATCTCCCAAAAAGGAAATGATCATGGATGCCATCAAAGTCGTCACCGGCGCAGGTCCCGTTGGTTGGACCATCGCCACACAATTGGCCCAAGCAGGCCACCACGTTCGGGTGCTGACCCGGTCGGGCTCGGGTCCGGAGCACGGCTCGATCGAGCGGCTGCGCGTGGACGCCTCCGATCCCACCGCCCTTTGCGCGGCACTGGCCGGCGCCGATGCCGTCTTCCATTGCATCCACGGCTCCAAGTACAACGCCGAGGTGTGGCGCCGGGAACTGCCGGGCGCCGAACAAACGGTGCTATCGGCGGCGGGCGAGGCCGGCGCCGTCGTGGTCTTCCCCGAAAGCCTTTACTCCTACAGCACCCCGGACCGCGTCATGACCGAGGCAGGTCCGCGGAACGCAACGGGCGGCAAGCGCGGCGTCAGGACGGAATTGCTGGCGGCCCGCGAGGCCTCGGCAACCCCAACGGTCAGCGTTTCGGCATCCGATTTCTTTGGGCCGCAGGTTCGCAACGCACACGCAGGGGAACGCATGGTGCCGCTGGTCCTGGCCGGTAAGAGGGTGATGGTGGTGGGCCGCACGGATGTCCCGCACTCCTTCACCTATGTCCCTGACTTGGCGGCGGCGATGATTGGCGCGGCAGCCAGGCCGGAGCTGTGGAATTCGGTGCTGCATGCGCCCACCAATGCCGCCGTGACCCAGCGGGAGATGGCTTCGGCATTTGCGGCCGCGGCGGGACTTCCAGCTCCCAAGGTTGGCGCCATTCCGGGTTGGGCGCTCAGAGCGGCCGGAGTCGTTTTAACGGATATGCGGGAGCTGGCGGAGACCTTGTACCAATTTCAGTCGCCGTTCATCCTGGACTCGACAGCCAGTGAAGCGTTGCTGGGACTCTCGCCCACTCCCCTGGATGTGGCCGCCGCGGAAACCGTACGCTGGTGGCGCATGCTGGCCTAGCGCGGGGCTTCGAGCTTGACGGCAATCTTGCGCAACAAGGCCGCCAACGCGACTTGCTCGTCGTCGTCCAGGCCGGAGAGCAATTCCCTGTCGCGATCCAGGAAGGTGGGGAACTGCCGGTCCACCACGTCCACGCCGTCCCGGGTTAGCGCCATCAGCACCACCCGGCCGTCCCGCTCCCAGGGCAGGCGTTCAATGAGTCCGCGCTTGACCAGCCGGTCGGCGTTCTTGGTGGTGGACGCACCGCTGAGCATGGTGGCGGCCGTGACTTCGCTGGCCCGCAGGGGCCGTCCGGCACGGGCCAGTGTGCAGAGCACATCAAATTCGGTCCGGGTGAGCGCGGCCGGCGCCAGGTCATGTTCCACCCGTTGCGAGACAAGTGCGCCGATCCGGCTGATCCGGCCCATCACCTCGATGCTTGAAACATCCAGTTCGGGGCGGGACCGGGCCCATCCACTCCGAGCCCTGTCCACGAAGTCTTCGGCTTTGGTCCCTATGTCCATACCGACAAGTCTAGAGACAACACTCACATAGTTCACATCTATTTTACTAGTAAAATATATTGTAATGTGGAGCCATGACCACTTCCACCCGGCTTGACCACTTTCGGACCGCCCTGGCCCACCCCGCCACCGGCACGGCCTGGCGGAACTCGATGTCGATCAGGCCGGCAGATGCGCTGCTGGGTCCCGCCGTCAAAGTCGGCGTAGCGGCAACCCTGGTGCTCGTGGCCGGCGGGGTCATGGGTCACGAACAGCTGGCCGGCATCGCAGCCCTGGGCGCGCTGACCTCCGCCTTTGGCCGCTACCAGCCCTACCGCCGCCAGGGCCAACAGCTCGTCCTGGTGGCCGCCGCACTGCTTGCCGCCACGGCGATGGGCGCCATCCTTGGCGCTGCGGGAACTGCGCTGGCCGTGCAAATCGCCCTGCTCTCACTCATGGCGGGAGTGGCCTCGCACTTCTTCTCGGCCTTCCGCATCACAGGACCGGGCCCCGTCATCCTGGTCTTTGCCGCCTCCGCCGGCGCCGGCTTCGCCAAAAGCTTCGCCGACATCCCGCCAGTCCTGGCCGCCGTCGGCATGGGTGCCGCCATCGGCTGGCTGGTGGCCGTGGCCCCCGTCGTGCTGGTACCCATGGGTCCGGCCCGCCTGGCGACGGCGCGTGCCATTGCCGCCGTCGTGCGGTTGGAAAAGGACGACGACGGCACCCACCGCGGAGCAGCAGCAGCGGCCCTGGGCAATGCCCGGCAATCCATTGCGCTCAGCATCCGGGGCTGGACGGGCCGGCCCCCTCGGGCCAACGAGCTGCGCAGTCAGGCGGCCCGGCTCAACGAACTGCTGGACGAGGCGGAGTCGGCCATGGCGTTGATTGGCACCACCGACTCCCCGGCCACCCTGTCGCACCTTGCCCGGCATGAGGGCCAGTTGCGCAAGATCCGTGGGACCGTGGGTGTCCCGGCTCCGGCCGCGGGCTCACGTGACACGGCAAAGGCCTCATCTTTCTTGTCGACAGGGCTTGCCGGGTTCGGCTCAAGGAACAGCTTGAACCAGGGGCTGCGCATGGCTGCGGCCGCCGCACTGTCAGGATGGGTGGCCATCGCCCTGGGCTTGGGGCATCCGTTGTGGGCATCCATGGGTGCCGTGGCGGCATTGCAGGGGCTCAATTACAGCATGACCGTCCAGCGCGGCATCCAACGGCTGGTGGGCAACGTGCTCGGCGCGTTGGTAGCCGTGGCATTGTTGTCGCTGGCACTCGGATTTTGGCCGTCGGTGGCCATGGTGGTGGTTTTCCAGGTTCTGGCGGAATTGCTGGTGCTGCGGAATTACACCCTGACCACCATTGCCGTCACGCCCATGGCTCTGATCATGACTGGCCTTGGCAGCCACCTCGGACCTGAGGCGGCCATGACGCGGGTGGCGGATACCTTGGTGGGCGTTGTGATCGGCGTCCTGGTGGCAGCAGTGAGCATTTCGCTTGCCGACAAGGCCCACCTGAAGACCTCCAACTGACATGACCGTGAGGGCGGTCGAGTGGAGCCGCCCGGGGGTGACTGTCCCCCGTTCGATGGCCCACTTTCTGTGATCGGGCGCATCTCGGCGAGCGTTTTGTCCGGTGAGGGCCGGGCTTTCGGGACGGCGCGCCTCGCCACTAGAGATAATTGCTCCGCCTTGGTAGCTTTTAGCGCATGGCCATCAAACTCGACAACGTCGGCATTGCCGTCCGCGACATCGAGGCAACGATCTCGTTCTTCACCGACCTCGGCCTCACCATCCTCGGCCGCGACACGGTCAGTGGTCCGTGGGCCGATACCGCCGTTGGCCTCGATGGCAATCATGCCAAGATCGCGGTGCTCCAGACGCCGGACGGTCACGGGCGCCTCGAGTTCTTCGAGTACATTCACCCGGAGGCGATCGAGACGGACCCGACGCTTCCGAACGAGATCGGTATGCACCGCGTCGCATTCTCCGTCGACGACATCGACGACGCCCTGGCGACCGCGGCGAAACACGGCTATTTCCCGCTTCGTGGAGTGGCCACCTACGAGGATATCTACAAACTCACTTACCTCCGCGGCCCCAGCGGAATCCTTATGATGTTCGCCCAGGACCTCAAGCCAGCAGCATCGTGAGCAAGGTTGCTCGACGTCCTGGAGCGGGCAACGTGCGAAACCTAGTCACAAGCCACCCGAAGAAATCCAAGAAGAACTGTCGAATCGGATCTGACGCATTCGTGGCAGCAGTGAAGCCGCCCATCAAGGGCGGCTCGAGGGAAAGGGAACGGCACCATGAAACTCACCATCAGCCTGCAGATCACCCTGGACGGAGTCGCCCAGGCAAACGGCGGCAACAACGAGGAGATGGACCCCGGATTCACGCGCGGCGGCTGGGCACTCCCTTTCGGCGACAAGGACGCTGCCCAGTACATCCTCGATACGTGGCGCCGCCCGGACGCCTTCCTGCTTGGCCGGAAAACGTTCGGCCTGTTCGAGAAGTATTGGGGAGCCCGGAGCGACGACGGCGGATTCGGGTTGGCGATCAGTTCGAAGCCGAAGTACGTGGTCTCGGATACGCTGACCGATCCAGCCTGGGAGCACACCACGGTAATCTCGGGTGACGTCGCCGCCGAGATCCGCGAGCTCAAGGCCCAGCCGGCCGGCGAGCTCCTCGTGGTCGGCAGTGTTGCGGTTGCCCGCTGGCTCCTCGAGAACGAGCTGGTGGATGAGGTGAACCTCGTCCAGTTCCCGGTGATCGTCGGGGAGGGCAAGCGGCTCTTCCCACACAACGGCCTGGATTTCGGGCTCGAGCTGCTGGATTCGATGGTCTTCGGCACTGGCATCGTTGCGCTCACCTACCGCGTGGGCGGCCGCCCCGACTACGCCTGAGAGGGCACATCGACAGTATGCAGGACTTGGTCAGCGCCATCGACGATCGAAGCGGGGCCGACCCCATCGACGACGACCGGCTGCGCCACGATCCGCTGCCCGGCGACGGTGAAGCGACCGGGATGCTAGGGTCCATGCCGCTCACCGAATCACCGACGCCCGCCACTCCGCCTTGGTGTCGCCGGTGGGCTAGCGTGGCTGACCGGAGACGCGTCTGGCGCTCATCGACGCCGCGAACAGCCTCACTTCAACACGGCCGAAATCACATACCTCACCCGGCGTCGCGACGAGGCAGGACCGGAATGAACGCGCAACAGCGGATCGTCCTACAGTTGCCTTGCCGAGTGACGGAGGCCCCGGACACATTCGCCCGACTCGGACAAACTCCACTGATGCATCCGAGACGACCGACCCTGACTTGACTCAAAATACTCCGGCGCTGGTAACGGCACCAAAGCTGCAACCGGAGTATTCAAACATTGATGCAGATCGAAGCAGCCCCAACTCTCGTTCAGACGACGGGCGAACAACGGCGCCGGCAGTTCGGCGACGTAGTCGAAATCGAACGAAAAGTTCTCATGGGCCAGTGAGGCAGTCGGCGCGCCAAACTTCGCATCATGCTGTCACCGCTTCCGGGCGTGCGTAGCGGCTGAGGAAGGTTTGCACGCCTTGCCCGGCCACCTGGGTGAGGCGTTCCGGTCCGTATCCGTCCTTGGCTGCGGTGAGTTCGAGCCGGTTCAGGGGTGCGCCGACGGCGAGCCAGACGAACTGTTCCGCGGCCATGGCCGGATCATCGATGTCCAGAGCACCGCTGCGGCTCAGTTCGGCGAGGGCACCGGCCAGCAGGTTGATGTTGGAGTCCCAGCTGCGGTGCATGTAGTCGGTGGCGGTCTCGGGGTGGGTGCCGGCTTCGGCGGCGACCATTGCCCGCATCTTCAGCACCGGTTCGCTGAGGATCCCCGTCTGGAGGGCGCCGGCCAGGCGAAGCAGTGCCGCCTTTAGGTCATCGGCGTCAAGCAGGGCACGGACATGAGGGGCCATGGCGTCACGCCCCTGGCCCACCCAATCCCGCACGACGGCGGTGTACAGCGAACCCTTTGAGGGATATTGCGCATACAGGGTCTGTTTGGAGATCTTCGCCGAGGCTGCGACGGCGTCCATGGTGGTCCGGCGGAATCCGTGGGACAGGAACTGCTCCCGGGCGATCGCCAACAGTTCCCCTCCCGAACTGCCTGGTGGGCGGCCTCGCCGACGGCTCCCCGCCCGGCCGTCCTTGTCCGTGTCACTGGTGAATCCCGACGTCATGGACCACATCTTAGTACTTGACAGTACTGAATCACAATCGTAGAGTATTTACAGGCATTTAAGTACCGGTAAGTACTCAATTGCCCGGGTGGCCGGAACCGGCCGCCCCGTGAGATAGGAGCCCTGCCATGTCAACGACGACAGTTTCAACACCGACCACCGGGAAGCACCTCCGCTTCCCCCGCCCCGGCTGGGCCAGGTGGGCGCTCTTGGCCGCCGCGGCCGTGGCCCCGCTGGTGACGGCCTCAATCTGGTACTCGATCTTCGGCGGCGCGTGGGTGCAGCTTAGCGGCGTCGACCCGAACATGGCGCTCCACCCAAGCGCGGGGGCCATGCTCGGGCAAGTGGGCCGCAATGCCGTGGTGGCAGCCGCCCTGACGGTTCTCGTGCGCCGCACACGGGCATCCTCTTTATGGGATGTTTTGGTCCTGGCCTGCCTGGTCTGGTTCGGTTTCCACGCGATGAGCGTGCTGGGATCGGTGCTGCACGAAGGCTACCCGTTCGCCCTGTACCTCATCCACTCCGGTGACGCACTGCAAACCACCTTGGTGATGGCCATGTTGATCTGGCTGGCCCAGCGGCCTCGCCACCACCGCGGCGGCCGCACCATGCAGGAAGGGACGGCAGGACAATGATCACCGTCGGTATCATCGTGTCGGCCGTGGTCGCCTTTGTGGCCAGTTCCTCGTACTACGCACTCATGACGCCACTGGAGCAGCGCGTTCTTGGCGAGGCAGCAATGGACCGTGGGCGTCCACAGACTTGGAAGGTCCTTACCGAATTGGCGCGCACGGCCGTCGTCGCAATCGCCTTTGCATGGATCGCTTCCCACACACAGCTGGGATCCCTGCCAGGCACTCTCACCCTGGGCGCGGTGCTCTGGGCGGGATTCCCCCTGGTCCTCCTGACCGGCTCTGTCATTTGGGAGAGAGTCCCGCCGATTACAGCAGCCATCCATGCCGGCGACTGGCTCATCAAGCTCCTGCTGCTCGCCGTCATCCTCGGCCTGCTGCACTGACACCGATCAAGAAACAGCCAACAGCATGGCCGATATTTGCCGATTGCATGATCAAATTCATGGCCTGAGGCTCGACTTCCAGGCACCCTGTAGCCGAGTCCGAAGCGTAGCCCACCGCCAAAAATGAGCCCCGACTACCGTTCCCTCATCGGGCAGGCGGTGTCGTGTCAGTGGCCAATCCGAACTGCCGATAAACCTCCAGTTGCGCATCACCCCAACTGACGCCGTAAGTGCCGCGAGGTCACGAGCTATCGCAGTGAGATGCCGTGAATCGCGGCGCTAGATTCCAAGCCCCTAGTGTCCGGAAGGGGAGGCTGAAGCACACCGGAAGCATTCAGGTGAGTCTGCGATCTCGCGTCCGACGGCGCCGGGTTGCGTTAGGCCGTCGGGATGGCGTTGTCGACGAGGATGGCCGCGATGGCGGCAGCGGTGGCGAACGTGTCGGTGTCGAGGACGCGGCTGCGAACCGACGCGCCATCCAGGAGCAGCGCCAGCTGCTCGCCGAGCCGCTCGGGGTCGCTGGCGCCGGCCTCGCGGGCCGTTGCGGTGAGCCGAGCGGCAAATGCCAGCTTGTGGTCGCGGGCGAGGACGCGTGCCTCATGGTCCGGGTCCTGGAGCTCAACGCTGGTCCGGAGGAACGGACACAGGGGCGAGTGGATGTCGAAGACGGCGAGAAGTCGCTCACGGGGTGAGAGATCGGCGCGGTCAAAGACTCCGGGCATGATGTCGGGATCGAATCGGCGCAGGTACTCGGCAATCAACTCGTCCTTGCCGGCGAAGTGCTGGTAGAGCGTCCTCTTGGACACTCCTGCAACCGCGCAGAGCTGGTCCACGCCAGTGCAGTTGATGCCTTGCTCGGGAAATAGTTCTTGTGACGCGCTAAGGATGCGCTCTCGCGCTCCTCTACCGCGGCGCACGCCTTGCGGCCCCTTCTCCAACTCCGTCATACTCCCCAGCATACCCCCACTGGTACCGACCAGTGTACTTAGCTTGACATCGCGCAAAACTGTTCGATACGTTAAGTAAGCAGATCGGTGTACTTAAAATCGGCGTGGCGATTGAATGGAGTACCCATGGGAAAGCTCGATGGCAAGGTTGCAGTAATCACAGGAGCTACCAGTGGGATGGCACTGGCCGGTGCGAAGCTGTTCGCCGACGAAGGAGCACACGTCTTCATTCAGGGCCGGCGGCAGGACACGCTGGACGAAGCCGTCGAGCTGATCGGCCGGAACGTCACCGGCGTGCAGGGCGATTCGGCCAACCTCGACGATCTAGACCGTCTGTACGAGACGGTCAAGGAGGAGAAGGGCACGATCGACGTGCTGTGGGCCAGTGCCGGGGCAGGGCAACAGGGCAGGCTCGGCGAGATCACTGAGGCGCAGTTCGATGCCGCCTTCTCACTGAACGCACGCGGCACACTGTTCACGGTTCAGAAAGCGCTGCCGCTGTTCAACGACGGAGGCTCGATCCTCATGACCGGGTCCAACGCGTCTCTGCGGGGCTACCCCGATTGGAGCGTGTACGCCGCGAGCAAGGCCGCGCTGCCTGCCTTCGCGCGAGTGTGGGTGGCCGAGCTGAGGGACAGGAAAATCCGGGTGAACGTGCTCACCCCGGGCCAGGTCGCCTCGCCCATGATGGAGACCGTGATGAGCACAGAAATGAAGGCGCAGTTCGAATCCATGATCCCCCGGCGGGAAATGGGCCACCCCGAAGAAATTGCCTCGGTCGCCTTGTTCCTCGCCTCGGACGACTCTAGCTATGTCAATGGCCAGGAACTGGTCGTCGACGGCGGCACCACAGTGATCTGACCATGCCCGAGTCGGCGCGCCGGCCCCGCACGCCGACACACTTCCGGCCAACAGGCCAACACACAACAAACCAATTCATCCATAAACAACAAAGGACCACACATCATGACCACCATCAGCATCATTGGCTCGGGCAACATGGCCACCGCCATCGGCACCCGGGCGGCCAAGCACGGCCACACCGTCGAATTCATGAGCCGCAACACTGCCAAGGCTCAGGCACTGGCCGATCAGATCGGCCATGGCGCCACCGTCGGCACGTACGGCGCAACGCCGGCGGGTGAGATCGTCATCCTGGCCGTCCTGTATGCCGGCGCCGTCGAAGTAATCCAACACTACGGCGATGCGCTGGCCGGCAAGACCCTGGTCGACATCACCAACCCGTTCAACGCAGACGCCAGCGGAGTCGTGACCACCCCGGGCAACTCCGTGTCCGAGCAGATCGCCGCCGCCGCGCCCGAAGGCGCCACCGTCGTGAAGGCATTCAACACGATCTTCGGCGGCGTCATTGCCGAAGACAAGCCCGCGGACGTGTTCTTCGCCGGCGACAACACCAAGGCGAAGGCCCGTATCGCGGCATTCCTGGAGAGCCTGGACCTGCGGCCCCTCGACGCCGGCGGGCTCACGATGGCCCACGCCCTCGAATGGGCCGGCATCCTTCTGGTGGGCCTTGCAAACAACGGCGCCGGCTTCGACATCGCCTTCGGCGCCGGGACTCTCTAAAAACCAAGGGCGGAGTCCTGGGCCGTGAATGGTTCACAGTCCTGGGCTCCGCGCGGGCTTTGCCACGACAGTCACGCAAACCGAGCCTCAGAGGGTCCTTGTTAAGGAGCAGTCGTTTTTCGGATCAGCATCGGGATGAGGTCTGTCGGGCTGCGCAGGGTGTTGGGTTGATCGGCGCCCTCCCGGTAAAGGTGTATGGCCTGAAGGCCCGCGGCTCGTGCCCCTTCGATATCCACACGGACGTTGTCGCCGACGTAAACTACCTGGCTCGGGGAAAGCCCCATTTCTTCATATGGCAGGATGAATGCTGACCTGCTCGGTTTAGCGTGGCCCATTTGTTCGGAACTGAAGAATAGGTCAAGGAGCGACTCGATGCCGATCCTTTTGATCTTCTTCGCTTGTTGTTCGTGGTTGCCGTTCGTGGCGACTCCGACAGTAGTACCGGATCCCCTTAGCTGCTGCAGGGTCGGCACCACGTCCGGAAACGCTGTCCAGGATTCTTCAGAACTTTGCAGGTAGATGGCGAATATTTCGTCGAGCTCAATGGCCCCAACCGGACACGTATGACCCATCAAGGGAAGGAACTAGCGGAGTCGTTCGCGGCGCTGTTGTTGAAAATTCAGCTCACCTGAAAGGAAGCGGTCGTAGCTGGCTTGCTCAATCTCAAACCACGAATGAGTAAGTTCGGCTGTAACTTCACCCCCCCAAAACTCTGAACAAATGCGTCCAAGCCACCACGGGCTGATGTCAGATGGTCGAAAAGGGTGTTGTCCGAGTCAAAGAGAACAGCTCGAATTTCCACTTACCCAGACTAGCCGTCGTCGTACTCAACATCAGAAAGTCTTTGCCTTGCACAATTCCCGGGCAACGGCCCTCCAGCAGGTTTCCCTGAGGACACAGCTCGCCTCATCTTCCTAGAGAATGCTGCACGTTTTTGGGTACGCGTTTCAGCAAGGCCCTGGCGTGGTTGGTTCCTGACGATCGTCGAAGTGGAGTTGGAGTCCATCTGACGTGGGTGGCGACTACTGGCGGCGACGGGTGGGCCGATCCAGATCCCAGTTTTCCTGGTGAGGGGCTCTGGGGCGTTTGCGGGCCTGCGCCGCCGTGTCGTACCGGGAACCATCTGAGGGTTCCTGTACGTGGCCGGTTTCTAGCAGGTTACTGTGCCTTCGTAGGGCAGGCTTGTCCAGATGTTCCCCGGTGCCGCCGTGAAGAGGCCGCGGATCTGGTACGTCCAGGTGCCCTTGGCCGCGGGCTGCTTGGCGTAGGTCCATCCAGCCGTCGGCACAACGGTGCCGCTGGGGTCCAGGATGGTCAGCTCGTAGGACGTCGCCCGGGGCGTTGTTCCATGGTTGGTGACGCTGATGCTCAGAGCCCGGCCGGTCTTGCAGCTCGCCTGGACGACGGCGCCGGCGGGGGCGGTGAGGGTCGTCGTCGCAGCGGTGAGGGAACTTGTGGCCGTGCCGCTGAAACGTGCCTGCGCGATGCCGGGCGCGGAGACCATTATCGCGGCCGCCACCAGGACCGCGGCGACGCGCGCGAGCATCGGCGTCGCTGCGATGCGAGTGCTAGGGCGTATGCGCAAGGGTTTCGGCTTTCGTTAGGCCCGGTGGGCCGGTTCCATTGTTTCGGGCAGGTGAGTGGCGGTGACATCGTCGCTACGGCCTGGGTTTTCGCTCCCGTGACCGTCACCATCGTTGTCCGGCTTCTTCCGCCAAATCGATCCTAGGAGAATCACGACCAGTACCGCCGGCGCGCCGTACATCAGGGAGTGCAAGACCAGCGGGTCACGGAGGGCTCGGATGACATTGCCCAAATAGGGGACGGTGAACGCTTCGCGATCGACGTGGCCGGGCGGGAGGGTTGCCGTCCAGGGGTCGACACCGTTGTTCGCGTCTCCCTTGGTCTGCACGGTTGCCGTGCCTTGGGCATTGACGGCGAGCTTGACGATCCGGTGAGTTTCGACTCGCTGGTCCTGGACGGGGATGTGGTAGGTGATGATGTCCCCAACCTTGAGGTCCGTCACCGCCACGGGGACTGTGACGACAACATCGCCGGGATTGATCAGCGGTGCCATCGAACCAGTGAGCATCGTTGACGTCTGATAGCCCAGAACACGGGGTCCGACGGCAAGGAAAAGGAACGCCACGACCGCGACGACCATGAGAATCGAGGCCGTGACACTGACCAGAGACGGGACAATCTTCGCAGCGAGACGGGGATTAGCCGCGGTGGCGCCCGACCTCGTGCCGTGCGCGCCTGCCGCAGGAAGGTGGCGGCCAGCTCCGGGGTGGAGCAGCGATGCAGTCATGGCGGATGGTTTCCGTTCCTCGGTCTACTTGGAGTGGCGTGTCTTCCGCCGTATTGGGGTGTGGGCGGCGGGGGCCGGTTGGGCCTGCTACTTGGCCGTGGCAGTGCGCTGCGTGCCGGTGAAGTTGAAACCGATGGTGCTCGATTGTCCCTGCAGGGTGTTGTCCGCCGTGGACGGCAGGGTCATGGTGACGCGCAGGTTGTCGGTCAGACCGGCCGTGACGGAGGCCAGGCTCGCCAAGGCCATGTTCGCGCCGATCACCGGACGTGATGCCAGGACCGTGGTGGTGGTACCCGAACAGGTGTAGGTGAACGCGGGGCTCGTGCCGGCTTCAGTCCAAGGAACCGAGCAAGCATCGACGACGACCTGCAAGCCCATGGTGATGTTGGTGTCCAGCAAGGAAGTCGGCAGGGCCGACGTGGTGAGCGTGATCGCGGAAAGGTTTTGATTGCCGGCAGCATTGGTCAAGGTGGCTGCGCGTTGGATGGTGTCGCCGGGAACAAGGTTGGAGGCACCGACGGAGAGACGGTTGGTAGTACCGGTTGCTCCCAGTGCGATGGCCACGGTGCCGGAAGCGACGGTGTCAGAGGCAGAAGTCGAAGAGGTGAAGGCACCGTAGGTGCCCAGTCCGGCCACGCCGGCGGCGGCACCGACCAGGGCCAGGGATGCGATGACTTTGCCGGTGGTGGTTTTGAGGTTGAGACCCATGATGATGATTCCTGTTCTTTTGGAGTGTGACTTGCTTGACTCCTACTGTCCGGTATCAGCATTAAGGCAGCGAAGGGATCCCGTCAGGGTTCGCTCAAGATTCGTCAAATACTCGACCAAGGACTCGGCAATACTTGAGAAACCACCAACAAACCGCACATCCGGGTCTAAAGATGGCCAGTTTGCGAGATCACGCTAGGTGCCCCAACCGCAGCCAATGCAGCATTCTGTCGCACCTCGCGGTCGTGATCCGTCGAGGTGGGATGCTGGTTCTGTGGACTCGCACGGGTATATAGACATGATGTTCGTGGCCCCCCTCTATCTGAGACTCGGGGTCCCACGGCAACTGATCCGCAAGCGGAATCAGCCGCCTCCATCCGATAGCAGGCGCGCCTGAATCCAATGGGGCGGAACTAAATCGGGTGGCCTTCGACGTAACTCACGGAAATCACATCTTATTGGCACTCAGGGGCCATCTCACTGACCCGAGATGGCCAACACGGCAGTAAAATCCCCACTGCCACTTCTCCGCAGGCCCGCTACCGGGCCGGGGTGATTGCGCGCAACATGAACGCCCACATTTCATCTATCCGTTGCAAAAGGTCATCCCGTGAGTTCAACACGTTCGATACCAACTGCACGCCGGTAAACGACGAAATCAGGAACTGTGAAAATGCGGCTGGATCAATATCGGCGGCGACGGTTTCTTCGATCTGGGCCTGACGTAAAAGGGCTTCCATTGTCGTAATCCAGTCCACATAGGGATCTACTACATTGCCGCCAAAGACCGACGATTCAAAGGTTAGCCGGATACCCGCCCTCACTACCGAGTCATCGAGCAGTTGTCGGCCGAAAAGTCTGCACATGCCGATGATCGTTTCCAGAGCTGGTCCTCCGGATCCGGCCAGGACCTCTGATGAAAGGCGGACCCGCAAGTGCTGCTCGGCAATAACACCCAGGGCTAGCTCCTCCTTGGACGCGAAATGAAAGTACAGGGCGCCTCTAGTCACAGCAGCTCGAGCCGTGATGTCGCTCAGGCTTGCGTTCCCAAAGCCCTTTTCATCAAAGACCAGGGCCGCCCCTTCTAGAATGGCTCGTCGGGTGTCTTTGGCACGTTGCTGCATGGGGAGGAAGGCCTTCTCTGGGTGGCAATCTGAGGTTACTTCGAAGCATTTTTCCAACGAGTACCAGAAGCTAGTGAAACCAAAGCCCGCCAGTGGCTTCGAATCCAGAATCCAAGTCCTCGGTGCACCGGGCATCATCGGAAGCCAAATTGCTGCCTCCGTCGCGGATTCGGCAAAGGCGCATTTAACAAGGTTTGCGCGCCAGCCCCACCGCAGCCCTCGGAATATCCACGCTACCACCGCACTGGATGGGGCACCCGGATTCCGGAACGCTTCGCGGTCCCCGAATATCACCCCACATCGAGCTCCAGCGCCAATCGAGTCCGCGCCGAGCAGTCGGTCCTCAACAAAGGAGGTGACGTCGTGCGGTCAAATCTCGTGCTTTGCCACACCATCGATGGATCAGCCCGCATCTGCGGAGAATTAAGCACCCCGCCGACGGGTGACTTGGGGATGATTCATCGTCGTAGTCGGTCATGGAAGTGGCCAAATTGGGCCTTCTGGGCGCGGCACACACTCACCCATCCTCAACGTGGGCAGGCCTACCACGCCGCATATTCGGGGCCGAACATTGTGACCATGCTGCTCCGAACCATTGGCGCCGCCCTGTTGCGGAATCCGTGCCTCGCTGACCCTTGCCATCGGCCTAGGGCAACTCGGCCACCGCATGTGATATGAATGAACAAACAATCGGGTTGGTCAGTTTGTTTTTTGATTGAACGAAACTCTAAACCCGCTTCAAGGTCGATTCAGTGTCTGTTGAAGCGTCACCTGCAGTCCTTTGGGGGAAGTGCGGTCGATATTTCGACCACACTTTGACGTTCAGGGCAAGGTTGTTTCGCTCATAATTGGACCCCTCCGCGTAAATTTCCCTACCCCTCATCCTCAGTCCCCCTTCCCGCGAAACCCGGCCACCGCAGCATAAGAAGGCGTCATCGGACCCGCATCACCGGTTCATGTCTGATGGTCCACCCACCAACAGATCCACCCCCATCGAGGCAGAAGGCATGAACCCGTGCACCTCTGCGATCTCCCACGGACGCTCGAAGCGAGTCTGTTTCCGCTCCAACTCCGATAGTTCCGGCGCCGCATGCGAGTGTCGCCCGTATGCTGCCCAGTCGGCAGTCGATAAATATTCACGAGCCAAGCACTGTCAATGTACGACGCCGGCAATCGTTGCGAGGAGTTCTTACTTGGCACCACTTTTACGCGCAATGGTCCCCACTCCCCTGGTTCAGCAGAGGCGAGTGCCGCAAGCGTGACCGCTTACGCCTTCGCCCACGGTTCCCTGACGGGGCTGACAGCTTATGTGATTCAGTAGGCCTTCACCCGCTGTTCGACGATGAGGTGGATGAGGGCAAACACCCCGTCCTCGTCGATGGCCCGCAGCGCGGCGTCGAGCGCGGCCGGCACGTCCCGGTCCTGAGTGACGGTGATGCCGTAACCGCCAAAAGCCTGGGCCATGAGGGCGAAGTTGGGGTTTTTCAACTGAGTGCCCGAAACCCTGGACGGGTAGTGGCGTTCCTGATGGGTGCGAATGGTGCCGTATTCCTGGTTGTCCATCACGACGATGAGCGGCGTGGCCCCGTACTGGGCAGCCGTGGCCAGCTCCTGGCCGTTCATGAGGAATTCCCCGTCGCCGGCGATGGTAACCACCCGGCGCTGCGGACTGGCCAGCGAGGCGGCGATGGCCGAGGGAACGGAGTAGCCCATGGAGCCGTTTCTGGCGCTGATCATTGAGGCGTAGCGCCGGGTGGGGAAGTAGCGGTGCGCCCAGTTGGTGTGCTCGCCGGCACCGAAAGTCACTAGGGCGTCCTCGGGCATCAGCGGGACCAGGTTCGCCATGAGAGTGTCCATTTTTGCCGGCCCGTCGCCGGGCGTGGCCGGCGGCAGGCTGGCGAAGGACGCCTGCTCGGCGCGCATCCTGGCCGTCCACGCTTTCCACTCCTCTTTCACCGGCAGATCGATTTCAACGAGATCCCGGACGAAGGCGTCAGGTTTTGCCACAATCTGCCTCGAGACCGGGCCTGAGCGCCCGCGCAGGGAGGGATCTATGGTGACCAGGAAGTTCGTTTTGTTCCAGTCCTGCCTGGAGACAAAACCGTCCGTGATCACATCGCCGGGGACTGTCCCTACGAAAACGAGCAGGTCGGTTTCCTCAAACAGGTCGTACGTGGGGCGGGGGCGGCCGTAGCCGATCGGGCCCACGTAGCTCGGGGAGTCAAAGGACACCGTTCCCTGTGTGCGCCATTCCGCCGCGGCCGGGATGTTGTGCTTTTCGAGCCACTCGGTGAGCTGATCGGCGGCTTCCTGCGTCCAGTCGTTGCCGCCGGTGACAAAAAGGGGTTTGGAGGAATGTGCCAGGGCTTCGGCAAGTGCTTCGGCATCGGTGGTGCTCATTCCGCCCGTGGCCACCGGGATGGTGGGGTGCAGGGCCGGATCCACCTGCTTGCGAATTATGTCTTCCGGCAGGCCCACCACAACGGGGCCCGGCCGTCCGCTCATGGCCGCGAACATCGCTTCGGCAACGATCTCGGAGGCCCGTTCGGCATGGTCGAGCACCATGACGCGTTTGGCCCCCGTGTCGAACCACGCCTTGATATCAAATTCCTGGAACGCTTCGCGGTCCCGGTGGGCGAACGGGATGAGCCCGACGAAGAGCAGCATCGGAGTGGAGTCCTGCCAGGCCGTGTGCAGGCCAACGTGGGCGTTGGCCGCGCCAGGACCGCGGGTGACCATGGCAACGCCCGGACGCTGGTTCATCTTGCCATCAGCTTCGGCCATGTAGGCCGCGCCACCCTCATGCCGGCAGACGACCGTGTCGATGTCGGAACCGTGCAGACCGTCCAACACGTCAAGGAAGCTCTCGCCGGGAACAACAAAGGTGCGTTCGACGCCGTGGGCCACGAGGGAGTCAACAATCACGTGTCCGGCGGACTTTAGGGTGCTGCCGCCATTGAGGTCCGCCGGGAAAGCCGGTGGGACGGGCTGTACGGGGCTTTGGTTGATGGTGTCGCCTTCGAATGGCTGCGTGTGGGTTGCGGTCATGGTTGCTGTGGACTCCGTTGTCATCACTTCTTGTCTTCTTGGGTTGGTTTGGGTGAGGTGCAGGGCAGGGTAATCTCTTAGCGGATTGGAGTCCGATTGGCCACCACGGGCGCGGCTCCCGTATAGCCCTTCCGGGTTTCGGCGATCTCATGGATCCGCTTCCGGCACGCATACCAGCCGAATACCATCAGGACAGAGGCCACGAGGGTCACCAACAGCGTGAGCGGCGAATCGATGAAGACCATGATCAGCACGCCGAGCAGGAACAGCAGCGACAGATATCCGGTATAGGGTGCACCGAACATCCGGAAGGAGGGGCGTTCCACCCAGCCTTTGTCGGCCCAGCGCTTGAGCTGGA
>JBAUMA010000512.1:0-5836 GCA_049578485.1 Specibacter sp. | reverse complement strand
GGGACATTCCGTCCAGGACGGCCCAGCGCGCCAGGGCCCGCGCCACGTCGCCGCCACCGCAGCCAATGTCCAACAGCCGTGTTTCCACCGTGGCCGAAAGCAGGGGCCTGATGCTGGAAACATAGGTGCCGCGCCAGCCGGAGACCGCGGCGTTGATGAGCGGGAACTGGGCGTAGGTCCGTTCCAGTTTTGCCGGATCACAGTCGGGCTTGTCCATTTCCTCGACGGCGTCAACGGCACGGGTCCGCAGGAACCCGGCCTGGGCCCCGGCCACGGGCTCAGCCCCGGACAGCGTCCACCAACTCGCCGTTGTCAGCAAACTGGTGCTCGGGGGTTGAGACCGCCGCGGCGGTGGGGACGGCGGAGACCTTGGTGAACAGCCCGGTCTCCACCGTGAGCCCCGGCCCAAACGCCATGGCGCAGATGCTTTCCTGGGCTTTCTCGGCAGGCAGCTCCATGATGTGTTTGAGCACAAACATGACGGTGGCGCTGCTCATGTTGCCGAAGTTGCGCAGGGTCTCGCGGGCCGGCACCAATTGCTCCGGCGTGAGCTCCAGCTTGGCCTCCACCTTGTCCAGGATGCTGCGCCCGCCGGGGTGGATGGCCCAGTGCCGGATGTCCCGGTACGGCGCTGCGGCCAGGTCCGGCGCATGGGCCAGCAGCGGTTCCAGGGCGCCCACAATATGGTCATCGATGATGTGCGGGACGTAGCTGTCCAGGACCATTTCAAAGCCCTCATCCCCAATGTTCCAGGCCATGGAGTCCTCGCCCACGGGCGTCAGCACCGTCTCAAAGTGGTCAAGCACCACAAGCGGCCCGGCAACCGGAAGCTCACGCGCCGTGACGATGGCCGCGGCCGCCCCGTCGGCAAACAGCGAGGAACCCATGATGGTGTCCGGATTGTTGGAGGTCCGCACATGCAGGGAACACAGCTCGGCCGTCACCACCAACACCACGGCGCCTGGGTCGGCCTCACAAAACGCCTTGGCTGCCCGCAGTGCCGGGAATGCCGCGTAGCACCCCATGAATCCCAGGTGGTAGCGCTGCACCGAGGGGTTCAAGCCCAATGCCCGGACAATCTTGTAGTCGGGTCCCGGGTTGAAGAATCCGGTACAGGAAACAGTGATCACATGCGTGACGTCGTCGGCCGTGATGCCCGCGCAGCCTGCCACCGCCTTGGCTGCGGCCTCAATGAACAACTTGGTGGATTCTTCAGTGAACAAGTCATTGCGGACCTTGGTACTGGGGGAGAGCAACAGCCCTGCGTCGCCGTCGTAAAACACCGGGGAGTCCGTATGGAAGTCAACGCTCATTTCCGCCACGGCGGTGTGCCGGGTGTCTATGGCAGCGGAATCGAAGCAGGTACGCACCAGGCGCTGGCCCAGGCGCGTCAGCCCGGGTTGCGCCGCAAAAACGTCACGGGCCTGGGCTTGGATCAAGATGGTGGGCGGGACTGCAGTTTCCAGGGACCTCAGGGTAACCGTCATAGTCCATTCTTAGGGGACGGCGGACTCGAACACAATGGCAGGCCATGACAAATGTCATCGGCAAGTGGTGACGAACGTGTGGGGCGTAAACCTCCGAACGGCCGCACGATTGAATGACCGGGCCACCTGGGCCGGGAAAGTTCGTCAAGGAGCCTGCACACCGTGAACCAGCAAAGCGTTATCAACATCCTCATCGCCGTCGTGGTGCTTGCCTGGGTCATTTCCCGCCAGTTGCGTGCCCGGCCGCTGAAGGAACAACGCCCGTACACACTCATGATCGTGCTGGCCGTTGTGGGCCTGTACCAGATTGCGCCGCTGGCCAGCCGGGTGCAGATCACCGGCGCCGCTTATGCCGCGCTTGCGGCGGGCCTGGTCTCCGGTGCCGTCTTCGGATGGCTGCGGGGCCGTTACGTCCACCTGTGGAGGGTCGACGGCGTGCTCACGCGCCAGGGCAACTGGTTCACCATTGTGCTGTGGGTGGCGGGCCTGGCCATCCACCTGGGGCTGGATGCGGGCGGGGCGCTGTTCTCGCCGCACGACGGCGCCATCGACTCGCTCGGCACCGTCGGCATCATGCTTTACCTTGCCGTCACCCTGGCCGCCCAGAGGTTCGCCACGCTGGCCCGGGTCCAGGGCCTGGCGGACCGGGCCCCGGCGCGCCAGTCCTAAACGCCCAAGCCAAGCAAACCCGCCGTCAAATGCGGCGAAAACATGCAAAGGAATGTCATGACCCACCCCAATGCCCAGATCCTGGCCGACCAGACAGTGGACGCCCCCGGCACCCTTGCCGTGGACGCCCGGGACCTCTACAAGTCCTTCGGCACCGTTGACGCCGTCAACGGCGTCTCCCTGGCCATCAAGCCGGGCGAGATTGTCGCCTTCCTGGGCCCCAACGGTGCCGGCAAGACCACCACGATCGACATGTTGCTGGGCCTGTCCGTTCCCACCCGGGGACGGGTCAGCATTTACGGCCACACCCCACGCGGAGCCATCGCAAGGGGCCAGGTGTCCGCCGTCATGCAGTCGGGCGGCCTGCTCAAGGACCTCACTGTGCGCGAGACCCTGGAGCTCACGGCCACCTTGTTTGCCGACACCCGGCCGGTGGATGAAGTGCTGGAACGGGCGGGCATCACGGAGATTGCCGCGCGCATGGTGGAAAAGTGCTCCGGCGGCCAGCAGCAGCGGCTCCGCTTTGCCCTGGCCCTGCTCTCGGACCCCGGACTACTGATCTTGGATGAACCCACCACCGGCATGGACGTGGAGGGTCGGCGCGACTTTTGGGCCGCCATCCGGGCCGATGCCTCCCGCGGCCGTACCGTCGTCTTTGCCACCCACTACCTCGAGGAAGCCGACGCCTACGCCGACCGGATCATCCTGCTGCGCCGCGGGAAAATCGTGGCGGACGGCAGTGCCGCCGAGATCAAGAACCTGGCGGCCGGGCGCACCGTCACGGCCCGGCTGTCCGCACCGGACCAGTCCGCCATCGCGGCCCTGCCCGGCGTGGACTCGGTTAGCGTCCAGGCCGGAAAAGTCAGCGTCCACACCAAGGACTCCGACGTCGTGGCCCGCTACCTGCTGACCGAAACCGACGCCGTCGACCTTGAAATCACCTCACACAACCTGGAGGACGCGTTCGTTGCACTTACCGGCGACGACGCCCAGGAACCCAGCTTGACGGAAGGAAACTGATATGAGTCCGCTTGCAAGCCCCACGCCGACCCACCCTGGCCGCGTCTCGCTGGAGCGCCGCGTCCCGGCTGCCGGTGGCCTGAACGCTACGTTCGTCAAGATTGAAATCCGGCGGCTCATGCGCAACCGCCGCACCGTGATCTTCACGCTGCTGATGCCGGCTTTGTTCTTCCTGCTCTTCGGCTTGCCCAACAAGGACGAGCACCTGCCCAACGGCCAAAGCTACGGCTCTTACATCCTGATCAGCCTGGCCGTCTACGGCGCCATGACGGCGGCCACCTCGGCCGGCGGCATGGTCGCCGTCGAACGTGCCCTGGGCTGGAGCCGGCAGCTGCGCCTGACCCCGCTGCAACCGGCCGCCTACATTGCCGTCAAGGCCTTGTCCGCCTTGTCGCTGGCGCTGCTGTCCGTCGCCACCGAGTTCGTCATCGGTTTTGCCTTCGGCATCCGCATGGACTGGCAGATCTGGCTCATTGCCGGGCTCGTAGCCTGGCTGGGATCGTTGACCTTTGCGGCCCTTGGCCTGTTCATGGGCTACCTGGTGCCGTCCCAAAACGTGATGCAGCTGCTGGGCCCGATCCTGGCAGTGCTGGCCATGCTGGGCGGGCTGTTTGTGCCGATCTCCGTCATGGGATCAACGTTTGGGGAGATCGCCAAGTTCGTCCCCACCTACGGTCTGGGCCAGCTGGCGCGCAGCCCGCTGACGGGCGACTTTGACTGGAGCTGGGTGGTCAACGTGGCCATCTGGCTGGCCGTCTTCACCGTGGGCGCCACCCTTGCCTTCCGCCGCGACACCAAACGCGTCTAGGTGGCCGGCGCAACGGCCGGGACGAATAGAGTGGGCAGCATGGCAGCTCCAAACAACGTCCCGGCCGTGGGCTGGTTTCCGCCCCTGGGGTACGTTCCCACCTTCCGCGAACTGCTGGCCGGGCGCGGCACCCGCCGCTGGTTCACGGGTGCCGGCATCGCCTGTCTGATCCTGCTGGTGACCAACGGCCACGATTTTGCTGCCTCTGGGGAGCCTGTCTGGCTCAAGGCGTTGATGTGGGCGCACCTGCTGGCCTTCGTTGCCGCATTCCTCCTGGGTCCCCCGTTGAGCTGGTACCGCAGCCTGTGGTTCAAGGCCGTGCTGGCCGTGGGGTTCTTTGCCCTCAGTACGGGCTTCTTCGCCTACCGGGACAGCGTCCTGGGCGTGACCTGGCTGTGGACGTTCGTTGCGGTTTTTGTGGCCAGCCAGGGCATGCCCCGGGTGGTGGCCGCCATTTCCATCGGCGCACTGGCGGGCGCGGGGATGGTCATCAACCTCTCCCAGGGCGTGGACAGCACCAACGCCTTCTCCCAGGCCGTCACGATCGCCTCCCTGGGCCTGATGATGATGGCGTTTTCCCGGCAGTTGTCCACCATCCGCGAACTGCGCCAGACCCAGCACGAGCTCGCCGAACTGGCCGTCCGCGAGGAACGCAGCAGGGTGGCCCGGGACATGCACGACATCCTGGGGCATTCCCTCACCGTCATCGCCGTCAAGGCCGAGCTGGCCGGACGCCTCATGGAGGTGGCGCCCGAGAGGGCTGCGGCCGAGATTGCCGACCTGGAGGACCTGGCCCGCGGCGCCCTCGAGGACGTCCGGGCCACCGTCAGCGGTTACCGGGGCGTGAACATCCTCTCCGAATTGGCCAGCGCCCGAACGGCACTCGCGGCCGCCGGCATCGACGCGGACCTGCCCGGGGTGGCCGACGTCGTTCCGGCCAAGCACCGCGAACTTTTCGGCTGGGTCCTTCGCGAGGGCATCACCAACGTCATTCGCCATGCCGGCGCCGACCGCTGCACCGTCACCCTCGGCCCGAAATTCCTGCAGATCGACGACGACGGCACGGGCCCGGTTGGGCAGGGCACCGGCGGGACGGACACGGCTGGGGCCGGAGCCGGTGGCGGCCGGACTGGTACTTCCGGCAACGGGCTTCTGGGTGCCGCCGAGCGGGCTGCCGTTGCCGGTGCCAGCTTGACCGTGGGCCGTTCGGAACTGGGCGGCTTTAGGCTTAGGCTGCAACTATGATCCGCCTCGTGATTGCCGACGACCAGGCCCTGGTTCGCGGTGCGCTCGCGGCGCTGCTGGGCCTGGAACCCGACATTGACGTGGTGGCCGAGGTGGGCCGGGGCGATGAGGTGAGCGCCGCCGTCGTCCTCCACAATGCCGACGTGGCCCTGCTCGATGTTGAAATGCCCGGACTCGACGGGATCGCCGCGGCGGCCGAACTGCGTACGGCGGCGCCCGCGTGCAAAGTCCTCATGGTGACAACCTTTGGCCGCCCGGGCTACCTGCGCCGCGCGCTACAGGCCGGTGCGGGAGGGTTCGTAGTCAAGGACACCCCGGCCCGCCAGCTGGCCGATGCCGTGCGCAAGGTGGCCGCAGGGCTGCGTGTGGTGGATCCGGCCCTGGCCGCCGAGACCCTCACGAGCGGGGAAAGCCCCTTGACGGAACGGGAGACCGACGTCCTCCGTGCGGCGAGCCAGGGCGGCACGGTGGCCTTGATTGCCAGGGCCACCCACCTAAGCGACGGGACGGTGCGCAACTACCTCTCCAGCGCCATGGGCAAGACGGGGGCCAAAACCCGTGCCGAGGCTGTCCATATCGCCCAGGAAAACGGCTGGCTGCTCTAATC
>JBAUMA010000511.1:0-2210 GCA_049578485.1 Specibacter sp. | reverse complement strand
GACCCGTGCTGCTGCAGCTGCGCGACTCCACCGGCGAGAGCGCACAGATCTTCCGCCGCCAGGGCGATTCCCGCGTATGCGTGGCCTCCGCCGAACGGCCCATCGGCCTGCGCGACACCATTCCCGTCGGCACCCAGCTGACCATGAAGGCCGGCTCCGCCGCACAGGTACTGCTCGCCTGGGAGGACCACGAGCGCCTGCTTGAGGGCCTGCATAATGCCCGCTTCACCCCCACCGTCCTGGCCGGTGTTCGACGCCGGGGCTGGGGTCAGAGCCTGGGTGAACGTGAGCCCGGGGTCGCCTCGGTGTCCGCTCCGGTGCGCGGCCCGTCGGGAAGGGTCATCGCCGCCGTGTCCATCTCCGGTCCCATCGAGCGTCTGACCCGCCAGCCGGGACGCCTGCACGCCGAGATTGTCTGCAACGCCTCCCGCATCCTGACCGAGGCCCTGCGCAAGAGCGCCGACTGACCTGGCGGAGGTCTGTGTTGCAGTTGTTGGACGAAAATCACTGAAAATCGGGGTTTTCCGTCCAACGTCTGCAACACAGATCAGGGCTGGAAAGCGTTCCCTACTGGCGCCGGCCTGGGTAGAGTGCAGGCATGGGGCGCCAGGAATGGAAACGGCGGTTGCTCGTGCAGGCGGGGGCTGCTGCTGCATCCGCCCTGATGCTGTGCGCCTGCACCTCGCCCGGACCGCCGTCGCCGTCGTCAATCACGACGCCGGGCGGCCCAACCGCTGTCAGCACACCCACCCCGGCGCCAAGCGACATTTCGCCCCAGGCGGTCGGGACCAAACTGGCTTTTGAATGCGCCAACCCCATTGGTACAGGCGCCACATCCGGAGCACTTGCAGGGCCAACAGCCCCCGGAGTGCCGGGAATCATGGCCGTCAGCACCCCGTCCACAGGATCTGGCAGTGTCCAGCTGGCGGACGGCGGCAGCTACCTGGGTTTCCGGTTCGCCAAGGTCGGTCTGGTCCTGAAGGCCGGCGTCGCATTCAGCCTCAGCGTGCCGCCGGAGATGGCCGGAAAGATGAAGATCGGCTGGTCCAATTCCGGCTACACACTGGCCGACACGCTCACGGTCGCCGGCTGCGCCTTCCCTCAGGCGGCCTCCCAACAGGCCGGCTCCGCATGGCTGGTCTATCCGGGCGGATTCTGGCTCAAGGAACCCGCCTGCGTCCCCCTCGTCGTCACCAGCGGCGGCTCCAGCACCACCATCCACATTCCCGTCGGCACGCCCTGCCCGTAGGTAGATACGGGACACATGTTCGTCGAAATTATTGTCATCTGTGTTGCAGTTGTTGGACGAAAATGCCCCATTTTCGACGAATACGGTCCAATATCTGCAACACAGAGGAGGGGCGGTGGCCGCGCGGGAAGTCGGGGCGCGTAGTGTTTTCCCATGACGAACTTCGGGGTATTCCTGCGCGGCATCAACGTCGGCGGCATCAACATCAAGATGGCGGAACTCCGAGAGGCCTTGGCGGCCCTCCCGATCGACGGCGTCAAGACACTCCTGGCGTCAGGCAACGTTGTCTGCGCCTCGGGGGGAACCGCTGCTGAACTCAAGACGCTCGTGGAGACGTGCCTGCGTGAGCGCTTTGGCTACGACGCCTGGGTGGTCATCACGGACCAGGCCCAATTGGCGGCGATCATCGAGGCCTGCCCCTACCCCTCCGACGACAAATCCCAGCACAGCTATGTGACGCTCTCCTCTGACACGACCGTCCTGGACGAATTGGAGCAGCTGGGCCGCGAACTGCCCGGCACGCAGCTGACCCGGCTCAGCCCCGAAGCCCTCGCCTGGCTTGCCCCGGCCGGCGGCACACTGGACAGCCCGTTCAGCAAGCTCTCCGCCAAGGCCAAATACAAGAGCACGACGACGACCCGCAACTTGCGCACCATGCTCAAGGTCCGCGACGCCCTGGGTTCCTGATACCTGGGCAGCTGACGCACCGGCTTCATGACGGGTCAAAGTAACAACAGTGGACGTTGGGGCCCGGGTTTTGGTGTGGTGTTGGCGGGCCGGGTAGTTTCGTTCATCACCGCGTCCCCAATCGATTGAGCAAAGCCATGACACCCGAGCCCGTTGCCGCACCGTTCCTCGCCGACCCGGACTTTTCCCTCCAGTCCTGGGAAAACACGCAACAGGTCCACGCCGCTTTTGTGCAGCCGGGAGCCGATGGCACGGGTTCGGCCATGCGCATTGG
>JBAUMA010000510.1:0-10869 GCA_049578485.1 Specibacter sp. | reverse complement strand
GCCATGGGCGCCGGGCGTTGGAGTGCCCTGCCGTCACCAGGTGCCGTGTCCGGGGACGCCGTGACGTTGCGCAGCCACGCCCTGGCCGAGCTGTTCCTGGACCGCTACGGCGTGGTGACACGCGGCTCGGTCATGACGGCAGGGGTTTCCGGCGGTTTCGGGCTGATGTACAAGGTCCTGGCGCGGCTGGAGGAAACCGGCAAGTGCCGGCGCGGCTACTTCATCGAACACCTTGGCGCGGCCCAATTTGCCGTGTCCGCCACGGTTGACAGGCTCCGCACCTTCAGCCAGGACGCCGCCCTGAACCCGCGCCCACCACAGGCCCTGGCGCTGGCCGCCACCGATCCGGCCAACCCGTACGGTGCCGCACTGGCTTGGCCGCCCCTGGACTCGGGACACCGCCCCGGACGAAAAGCCGGAGCACTGGTGGTCATGGTCGACGGCGCCCTGGTCCTGTATGTGGAGCGCGGCGGCCGGACACTGCTGTGCTTCAGCGACGTCGACGCCTCGGTGCAGCTGGCCGCGGCGGCCCTCGTCCAGGTGGTTCGGCGAGGCGGGGTGGACAAGCTGGCCATGGAAAAAGTCAACGGCCTGGACATTCTCGACACCCCGCTGGCGGCGGCATTGCTGGATGCCGGCGCGTATTCCACGCCACGAGGGGTGCGGATCCGTGCCTGAGGGAGACACTGTCTGGCGGCAGGCCCGGGACCTGCACGCCGCCCTGGCCGGGCAGCAACTGACTGGCTGCGACTTCCGAGTTCCCTCGTTTGCTACCGTGGATTTCACCGGCAGCGTGGTGACCGCTGTGCAGTCACGCGGCAAGCACTTGCTGATGTTCATGGGCGGGAATGTCATCCATTCGCACCTCTCGATGGAGGGGCATTGGGATGTTTACCCGCTGCCGGCCAACGGTGGCCAACCCCGCTGGCGACGACCGGCCCACACGGCGCGGGCCGTACTTCGAAACGGGAGCGCCGTCGTGGTTGGTTTTTCCCTGGGCACGCTGGAAGTCCTGCGGGAAGCGGATATGGCAACCGCCGTCGAACATTTGGGGCCGGACTTGCTTGGATCGGATTGGGATGCCGGCGAGGCGCTGCGGCGGATACTCGACGTACCTGAACGGCCAGTTGGATTGGCGTTGCTGGACCAACGGAATCTGGCCGGGATCGGCAACATTTACCGCAACGAGCTGTGCTTCTTGGGCGGCGTGCACCCGTCCGTTGTTGTCGGCGAGGTACCCGGCCTGCCGCGGATTCTCGATCTGGCCAAGCGGCTGCTCGAAGCCAACAAGGACAGGCCGCTGCGCTCAACCACCGGTGGACCGGCGCGCGCAGATGCGGCACTGTGGGTCTACGGACTGGCGGGCAAACCCTGCAAACGGTGTGGTTCGCTGATCCAGCACGCGAAGATGGCCGACCCCGCCGCGCCAACACATGCACCCCGGGACATATATTTTTGCCCCCGCTGCCAGCCGTCCGGTGGTTGAGCACGTCGCGGGCCCCGGAAGGGCCTAGGAAGCGGCAGAAACTGCGACGATGATGACCTGGGTTTTCTTGCTGCCGTCGTAGCGCAGGTCATAGCCCACGTTGAAACCCAGTTTGTTGCCGTTACCCAGGGAGTAGTTGCTCTTCTTCTCCGGGTTCTTCAGCGCGTCATCAATCCACCGGTTGGTGGCATCGGCGTTCAATCCGTAGTCCGTGACGGCGTCACGCAACAACTGCACGTACTGGTCCAGGTCCTCGGTGGTCAGGAAATAATAAATCAGGTCAAGGTCCGGGTTGGTGTCCGTGGTCGTGAAGCGGACGTGGTCCGTCTCTGCCGCCAGGGTCCCGGATCCTCCGGTAATGCTGAGTTTGAACTTGTCCCCCATGGGGGCCACGACATCCGGAGCATAGGCCGACTCCGGCAGGCCGACGTCGGCCTTGGGAATGGCGCCCTGGCGAAAGTCCAGGCGCATCGATTTGGACGCCAGGATTTGTGCAACACCGGCGTCGTCAAGTCTTGAAAATTCAGTGGTTTTCATGGTGCTCCCCTCGGTGGCATTGTTTGGTTCACCGACGGTGAACCCGCAGCTGGTCAATCCGCAAGCAATGAACAGTGTGGCGACAAGGACGGCCACACGGCCACGTCTTGGCACCTTGTGTATGCTCCTGGTCATCGTTGGTGAACCTCCGCATGGAACCCGCCAAGAATCCTGGTCACGATGGGCACCACATTATTGGTGGGTCGGTACTGTTCAACCCTGTCGTTGAAGTCGGAGGCGATGATCTCCCGCGCACGCTCCGGATCGGTCGCCAGGAGGTTTTGGTAGGCAGGCAGCGTGTCCTGGCTGATCAGTTGCCACCTCTGGTTTTGGTCCGCGATGTTTCCCTTCGGCAGCCCTGTGGTCACCTCGGTCCGGAACTGCAGCGGGTTGTCGGCGTGAGTGAAGGGAATGTCCTTCGGCCCGGGCGACTCCAAGTTGACCTTATACGGGAAAACTTCCGGGTAGCTCTTGGCTCCCGGGATGGACGGTTCGACGGCCAGGGTAACTACATAGGTCATGGCTTCCCCGGTGACCGGGTGGCTGCGCATGGTGTCGTAGTCATCACCGATGATTTGGTTTTGTTCCCGGTTCAACAGCAAGGTATTCCCAAGCCTCACCTGTTCGGGATCGCCGGTGCTGATCTGGTGCCAGGCGTTTGCCGTCTCGGGGCTGATGGCTCCGGAGTCACGCAGCCTGTCGATCTCCGCCGTTCCGCCTTGCTCATAGGCCATGTGCTGGCGGGCCTGGTCGAGGAAGATTTCCTTGTTCATGTCCAGCATGGATGTTTCGTAGAACTTGATCTCGGAATCACTCATGGCCGCAACCGTCCGCAGCATCTGCAGTTCCTTCAACGGAATGTCCGAGACCGGGCCGCTTGCAATCTTTTGGGCAATGTCGCGCATCATGGCCATGTCCTTGAATCCACCGGCAAAGGAGGGGCCGATCATGTTCGCCATGCCCGCCCATTGCAGGTCCGGGTTGGCCAGGAACTGTTGGCCGTAAAAGTCGTAGACCTTTTTGATGGTCTCCCAGTTGGCGGTGGTTCCCTTGGAGGTGTCCCAAACCGCAGGGTCGATGCCCATTCGCTGCATGGCCAGGTTGTTCCAAAAGCCGCTGAGGAAATTGGCGTATTCCTCGGAATCTTTGGGGACCAGGCCGGAGTCTGCGGCGGCATCCATGGCGAGCTTTGCGCCGCCGGGGTTTAGCGCAGCCCACCGCTTGAACTCATCGCTGCCAAGGTAGGCGACTCGTTCATCCGGCGTCATGGCGTTGAGCTTGTCGGTGAGTGTCTGGGCGGCCGCCTTGTCCGCGGGGCTGCCCGCAGCGCCCATGCCGCCCGGCATGGCCACGGAATCGGCGGCACTGGCCTTCTCCTGCTCCGCGGCGTTGCGGTTCAACTCGGAGGAGGCCGCTTCAAGCCCGCTGGAGACCTTGCCCATGGTTTGCCGGTGCACACTCCAGGACCGGCGAAACTCCTCGGCGTCGGGCCCATGCCAGCGCACACGGCCCGAGAGCGACGTCAGGGTCATTGCCATGTGGCGCAAGGTTGCGGCCGAGTTTTGCAGGTCCTTGGCAAAGGCACGCAACTGCTCGGGGTCAGCGCCCAGCATTCCTGCGGGCATGGGATCCTCCAACCTGGTCCAGTGCAAATAGCTTGAATGGTCAGGCTACCAACATCCGGCTCCCGCCCCCATGGGGTGAACTCCCCACCGCACTGCCCCGGACCCCGCCACAGCAGGCGGTTGGCCGAAGTCCTCTGCGGCTGGTCCGGGCACCCAGGAACCGTCGGTACCCTTGAAAGGTGATGAAATCTCCCCTCCCCGTGCGCAATGGCGTCAATGCCACCCGAATGAGAATGCCGGATGAGGGACCCTGGACCACCGCCATGGACTACGTCCTGGACAAGTTCGGCCACGTTGACCCCGTGGGAATCGTTGACAGGTTTGAGCGCGGCGAGGTCAGGGCCCTCGGCGGAGAGGTCGTCACCCCCACAACCCCCTTGAATGAGCACGAATTCATTTGGTACTACCGGGAACTGCCGGAGGAGACCCGGCTTCCGGTGGAGTTGAGCGTGCTGCACCAGGACGAGCACCTGGTGGTGGTGGACAAGCCGCACTTCCTGCCGACCACCCCCGGTGGCATGTATGTTCAGGAATCCGCCCTGGTGCGCCTGCGCGTCATGTTGGACCAGCCGGATCTGGTGCCGATCCACCGCCTGGACCGGATGACGGCCGGCGTCCTGCTGTTCTCGGCCAATCCCGAAACCCGCGGCAAGTACCAGCTGCTCTTTGAAAAAAGGCACATCCAAAAGACGTACCGGGCCGTTGCACCGGTGCGCCCGGAACTGGAATTGCCCCTGGTGGTCCGCAGCCGCATGGTCAAGTCACGCACGTACCTGTTGGCGCAGGAGGTCGACGGCGAACCGAACGCGGAAACCCGGATCGAACTCATGGACTCCCGCACCGACCCGGAAAGCGGTGAAACGCTGGGCCTGTACAACTTGGAGCCGCACACGGGCAAGACGCACCAGCTGCGGGTCCACCTGGCATCGCAGGGAATTGGCATCCTGAACGACTCGTTCTACCCGGTCCTGCATGATCAGGCTCCCGACGACTACACCAAGCCGCTGCAGCTCCTGGCGCACAGCATCGCGTTCACGGATCCTTTGACCGGTGAGCCGGCGTCGTTCTCCTCGAAGCTGAAGCTCTCCGCCTTCCCCAGCTAGACGCCGATGGCTGCGATCTCAACCGCGGCCACGACATCCAGTTCCGGCCGCTCCTGCCCCACGAATTCGCGGATGGCGGCGGCCACGCCGCGGGCCAGCGTCGGGGCCGGCAACCCGCCGTCGGTGCCGATCCTGATCTGCACCGTCATGACGGGCCTTTCGCCGTCGGTGTCCACCCGGCACACCACAAACGGGACCCCGGCCTCCTCGCCGGCCGAGAGCAGCGCGCCCACCTGTTTGACCACCGTCAGCCACAACGGATCGGCCGAATACACCGTGGCGACCCCGTCCAGGCCAAGCACCAGTTCACGGAGCTGTTCTTCCAGGTTCATGCCTCGCCCCTTTCGGCGGAATCTGTTTCGGCAACCACTTCCCGCATATCGGTAAACGCCACGTTCACGGCGGCAACGTTGAGCTCGGTCTGGACCTGCAGCTCGGCCAGGACGGCCTGGCGCAGCTCTTCGGCCAGCGCAGGCAGGGGGTGCCCATACAGGGCGGAGACGTTGATGTTGACATCGACGGGTGCACCGGCAATGTCCAGGTCCCCGGCCAGTCGGCACTTGCCGATCAGCACCCCGCCCAGGGAGTCGCCCACATTCCGGACCAGGGCAATCACGGACCCCTCCGTCTCGGTCAAGGACTCGTTGGGCCCGCCGGCGAGCGGAATCGAACGCCCGGCCCGGGTTTCCAGCCGCAGGTTGGCCAGCATGGCATCAAGCCATCCGGGCTCGTCGGCAGCCGCCGAGGTGACGTCGTCGTCCAGCAGCTCAAGCGCCGCGGCATGCAAACTGCGCAAGCCGGCAAGCCGCGCCTGGCATTGTGGGCAGTGCTCAATGTGCAAGGCGTCGTCGGACGTGCCCGTCTCCAGGTAGTCGCTGAGGTCTTCGATGCGCCGGCCGCAATCACGGGTGGGGTTCATCGCCATTCCTCCATTTCCGTCACAAGCGTTGTCCGTGCCCGCGCCAAACGGCCGCGCACGCTGGCGGTGCTGATGCCCAGGGTTTGGGCGATGTCGTCATACGACTGCCCGCCATACTCCTTCAAGACCCAACATCGCCGTTGTTCCTCGGGCAAATTAGCCAGGGCCCTGCTGAGGGCCTGGCCGGCGGAGCCGCTGACTGCGGCCCGCTCCGGTCCGGGAGCCTTGTCGGGGAGCTCGTGCTGGTCCGCCACGTTGCTGTGGGATTTTCGACGCCGGCCGGCATCGACCGCCCGGTGCCCCACAACGCGCATGAGCCATGATTTTACGGCGGTTCCGTCCCGCAGGTTCCCAATCTCTTTCCAGGCCGTGATCAGCGATTCCTGCACCACGTCGTCGGCCTCTGCCGGGGAACTGATCAGGCGGCGGGAATACGCGCGCATGAGCGGGCCATACCGGCGCACGAGCGTTTCAAAGGCGGCAATGTCGCCGTCGCCGGCGCGCTCGGCCAGGACGGCGTCAGGGGCGTCGGCGAGCCGGTTGGCTGACGAATTGCTGGGCGTCATCGTCTTGCGTCCCTTCCGGGGTTCAGGGCCCGCGCTCCGCGCTGCGGTCCATCGGGGTGGTTATGAGCATATGCGCACTGTGGGCCGGCGGAGTGGATGACCCCGCCGGCCCGCAGTGGCGGCCTTGATTACGGCCCTTAGTTGCGGCCCTTGATGGCGCCGTATCCGAACGCCACCACCAGCCCGCCGACGATTGACAGCAGCCAGGTGCGCAGGTCAAAGAACGTGCCAAGGCTTGCGTGGAAGATGAGCGAGCCCAACAGCCCGCCAACCAGCGCGCCGACAATGCCCAGGATCAAGCTGGTGCCCCATCCGCCGCCGACCTTGCCCGGCATGATGGCCTTGACGATGGCTCCGACAATCAAGCCGAGAATGATAAATCCAAAGAAACCCATGGTGTTCTCCTAATGTGTGTGGTGCTGAGTGCGTGATGCCCTGTGCGCTGCTGCACGGAGCGCAGAGGTGGTGCCTAGTGCTTGGTAAGGCCGTCCTTGAGCTTCTGGGCGGCGTTCTTGATGTTTTCGCCGGCCTCGGCGGCTGCATCCTTGATCTTCTCGCCGGCCTGCTTGGCTTCGGCGGCTGCCTGCTCCCGCTGGCCTTCATGCACCAACGCGTCATTGCCGACGAGTTTGCCGGTCTCTTCCTTGGCCGAGCCGAGGCCCTTTTCCGCGCTGTTGCCGATTTTTTCGTTCAGTCCCATGACGTGCTCCTTGTTCGTTGTGTTGTGTGCCTATGCGCCGCGATTTACGCCACGCGTTCGGTGCGGGCAAACCGTGACCGGGTGCCTGCCTTGATGCGGATCAGGACGGGGATCTCTTCGCCCAGGAGGACGTCGAGGCCGCCGACAAGTTCATCGAGCACCGCCACCAGCTCCCTGGGGGAGGCTCCCTTGCGGGCCTGCAGGCTGATGCGCAGCCCGCTGCCGCCCTTGACCTGCCAGGACTGGACGGTGGTCGAGAGAACCTGCTTGTTGTCGGCCAGTGCCGCCTTGATGGCTTGGCCGGCGACGGCGGTTTCCACCGTGATGGTGCCGGCGTCGTCGTGGTGGCGGGCAAGCTGGTTGGTGCGCCCGCCGCCCTGGGAGGCGATCCAGCAGACGAGCAGGATGCCGGCCACCAGGAGCAGGCCCATGACGGCCACGGTCCACCAGCTGACCTCTTGGCCGGGAATCTTCGCTGATGCCAGCAGATCCTGGACCTGGGCCCACCAATCGGTGCCGGTCCGCGTCCAGGCCTGTGCAAAGTCCGGCCGCATTCCGGCGAGCACGGCGAGTGCACCCAAAGCGATGAGGACCAGTCCGAACGCCCCCAACAGTGTGCGGTTCAGTCCGCGGCGGGTGCCGTTCATAGTCCCACCGCCCCTTGCGGGGCAACCACGACGGTTACCTTCAGCGCCCGTGCCAAGGAATATCCGGAGACTTCCCGGTCCACGGCTTCCTGGACGGCCTGTTGGTCCACGGTCCTGCCGGATGTGGGGTGAACCCGCACCTGGACGTCCCTGTGGCCCACGCTTGCCGTGACTTGTTCGGGTGCCAGGCGGGCCGTGGTGCGGGCCGTGCGGGCCAACGCCGAAGCGAGCACGTCACGTTCCACCACGACAGCCGAGCGCGGGTTTTCGATCACATGGCGGGCTTTGGTGCCGGGCAGGATGGCGGCCAATACAAAGGCCGCACCGACCACGGCGATCACGATGCCGGCGGCCGTCAGCGCCGCAGGAACGGTCGCCGTTCCCAACGATGCAGTCCGCTGCATGAGCTCAGCCGGGGAAATCAGGAGCGCGGCGTTGCCCGTCAAGGACAGCACCAGCTCCAGGGCCAGCCACAGCACTGCGGCCAGCAAGACGGCTGCCGTCACGATGGACAGTGCCGAGCGGGGTGAATGTGTCTCCCGCCGGCCCGTGCGTCGCATGAATGGTGTCTGGCTCATTGGACTCGCTCCCTGCTTTCCACATGTACTCCGGTGAAGCGGATGTCCACCTGTCCCACGCTACTGCCGGACAGGTCCTGGAGGCGCCGGACAATGGTCTCCCGTGCAGTGGCCGCCCGGGTGAACACGGCTTGGTTGGCGCCCGTCCGTGCACTGCTGGCCAGCTCGGACAGCGGCACGGTGGCCAGCGCCAGTGCGAGCGAGACGCTGAGTTGTCCCTGCCCGTCACGCACCCCGGCGCGCACCTGATTCATCGGCACCTTGAAGGCGTCTGCCGCAATGGCGGCCACCAACCGTTGCAAGGTTCCGGCGGAGATGGCGGTGTGCCCGGCACGCGTGTTTTCCAGCGTGCCCGCACTCATGAGGAGGTCCGCTTGCCGCGCAGTGCGTCAAAGACGCCGCGCAAATCCAGCCGGCCTTCCATGGTCCGCCCGACGACGGCCCCGACGGCCATGAACAGCGCCACCAGGAGCATCGCCCAAAAGCCGAACGCCAGGGCCGAAATCGCCAGGGTTGCCCCTACGGCGACGCCGGTGGTTGTCGAGCTCATGAAACGCGGGCTTCCCGTGCCCGGGGCTCCACGGCGTCGTCAATGTTCCTGGTGTCCACGCGGCTGTCCTCGGCATGCTTTTCTTCCGGCTCGTCGCCCGAGATGTGGATGTCGGTGATGGAGACGTTGACCTCGGTGACCTCCATGCCCACCACGTCTTCGACGGCGGCGTAGATGGCGTCACGGACGTCGTCGGCAACCTTTTGGAGGGGGTGCGGGTATTCCACCACAATGGTCACGTCCACGGCCACCTGGGTCTGGCCGACCTCGACGCTGACGCCCTGGGTAAGGTCCTTCTGGCCCACGGCCTCGCGCAGCGTGCCGAGGGCGCGGGCTGCACCGCCACCGAGCGCGTAAACGCCGGCGATGTCCTGGGCGGCAATGCCGGCAACCTTGGCGACGACGCCGTCAGCCACCGTGGTGGTGCCGCGGCCCGTGGCCGTGGTGCCGGCGGCCGGCTTGGTGGCCGTGGGCTGTACTGTTGCCGGGGTCTTTCCCTGAGGCTGAGTAGTCAAAATAATCACTCCCGAAATTCTTCGTGTCCGATATTTGCTCAAGCTCGGTGCCGTTTGGCGCCTACACAAGTAAGGCGTACCGGGGAGCGCAATCGTCACGGTGAATTTAAGGTGATCCGCGTCACATGCGAAACTAAGCCGCAGTAGGGGTTAGAGCACGAGCCACTTTCCGGCTGAACGGCGGTAGGTGCGCAGCGCGCCAGTGGTTGCCACGGTGTTGATGCCGTGTTGCAGGGCGGCCGAGGCGTCGCGCGCGAGCCGGTTTTCGGCGTCGTACTCGCTGGCTTCCACCATGAACCGCACCGTGATGCGCGGAACCCCGGCGACGACGTCGAGCTGGTTCGCCTCCACCACATGGGCGGAGCCGACCACCGCCACGGCCATCTCCATGACTTCTTCGGGGGCATGGCCGGGGCGCAAGCCGGTGATTTGGACGGTGGCACGGAAGGAAGGCATTGCCCAAGCCTAAGTGAAGCGCGCAGTTCGCAAAAAAGACGGCGCTCGCGCAAAGGGACGGCGTTGGAGCACCGTCTTTTTGCGCAAGCGCCGTCTTTTCCGATGGTGGGAGGGCGTGGGGCCTATCCCGTGTTGCGCAGGCCGGCGGCCACGCCGTTGATGGTGATGAGCATGGCGCGTTGCAGGCGTTCGTCCACTTCGGCGTTGGAGATGTCGGCCTCGCGGACGCGTCGCAGCAACTCCACCTGAAGATAGGAGATCGGGTCCAGGTACTGGTCGCGGACGTTCAGGGAGCGCTTGAGCAGGGGCTGGTTGTCCAGCAGCTCGCCCTCGCCGGTCAGGTTCCGGATCTCGGCAACCGTAAGCTCGTATTCAGCGCGAATGGTGGCAAAGAGATGCTGCAGTGGCGCCGGCGCCAGGGTGCGCACATAATGGGCGGCGATGTCCATGTCCGTCTTGGCCAGCGTCATTTCCACGTTGGAAATGGTGGAGGAGAAGAAGTGCCAGTTGGCCAGCATTTCCTTCAGTTCCTCGCCGCGGCCGGCCTCGCGCGCTGCCTTCAGGCCGGAGCCGACGCCGAACCAGCCGGGCACGATCTGCCGTGACTGGGTCCAGCCGAATACCCACGGGATGGCGCGCAGGCCGCCCAGCCCGGAGCCGGAGTCGGGGCGCTTGGACGGGCGGGAGCCGATGTTCAGGCTGCCCAACTGTTCCACGGGGGTGGAGGCAAGGAAGTATGCGGGCAGGTCGTCGTCGTCGATCAGGGTCCGGTACGTGCCAAAGGCGGCATCGGAAACAATCTCCATGACATCCCCAAAAAGGACCAGCTCGTCTTCGGAGTGCCGCGGCTCCTGGTGCAGGGCCGAGCCCTGCATTACTGCAGCCAGCGACAGTTCCAGGTTTTCACGGGCCAGCTCGGGCAGCGAGTACTTGTCGGAGATGACCTCACCCTGCTCGGTGAACTTGATGGCACCTTCAAGCACGCCGTTGGGCTGGGCCATGATGGCGTCGTAGGTGGGCCCGCCGCCACGGCCCACGGAGCCGCCGCGGCCGTGGAACATGCGCACGTTCACGCCGTGCTTGACGGCCACGTCGCGGAGCTTGCGCTGGGTCTTGTGGATTTCCCACTGGCTGGTCATGACGCCGGATTCCTTGTTGGAGTCCGAGTAGCCGAGCATGATCTCCTG
>JBAUMA010000509.1:0-2127 GCA_049578485.1 Specibacter sp. | reverse complement strand
GCAGCTATCGCTGCCGTGATTGGATTTTGCATGGCACGGCCGGTTGGCCTGCCATTTTTGGAAGGACACACGCATGGCCAGGATGGGCGAAAGCACTGATCTGCTGAAGTGTTCCTTCTGCGGCAAGAGCCAGAAGCAGGTCCGCAAGCTCATTGCCGGGCCTGGTGTCTACATCTGCGACGAATGCATTGAACTGTGCAACGAAATCATCGACGAGGAACTGGCCGAGGTGGCCGACCTTGACGCCTTTGAATTGCCCAAGCCGCGGGAGATCTTTGACTTCCTGCAGGAATACGTCATTGGCCAGGAACCGGCCAAGCGCTCCCTGGCCGTGGCCGTGTACAACCACTACAAGCGCATCCAGTCCGGTCATGCCGTCAAGTCCACCACCCTGGCCGGCGGCGTCCATGACGAAGTGGAAATCGCCAAGTCCAATATCCTGCTGGTCGGCCCCACCGGCTGCGGCAAGACGTACCTGGCGCAAACCCTGGCCCGCCGCCTGAACGTGCCGTTCGCCGTCGCGGACGCCACGGCGCTGACAGAGGCCGGATACGTTGGCGAAGACGTTGAGAACATCCTGCTCAAGCTGATCCAGGCAGCGGATTTCGACGTCAAGAAGGCCGAACAAGGCATCATTTACATTGACGAGATCGACAAGATTTCGCGCAAGAGCGAGAACCCCTCGATCACCCGTGACGTATCCGGCGAGGGTGTCCAGCAAGCACTACTGAAGATCCTGGAAGGCACCGTCGCCTCGGTTCCGCCGCAGGGCGGCCGCAAGCACCCGCACCAGGAATTCATCCAGATTGACACGACCAACGTCCTGTTCATCGTGGCGGGCGCCTTTGCCGGACTCGAAGACATCATCGCCTCCCGTGCAGGCAAGAAGGGCATCGGCTTCGGTGCCCCGCTCAGCGCCCTGAAGCAGGTCGAGGCCAGCTACGCCGACGTCATGCCGGAGGACCTGCTGAAGTTCGGCCTCATCCCCGAATTCATCGGCCGCCTCCCCGTGATCACCACTGTCACGCAACTGGACAGAACCGCGTTGATCCAGATCCTGACCGAACCCAAGAACGCCCTGATCAAGCAATACCAGAAAATGTTCACGCTCGACGGCGTCGACCTTGAGTTTGAGGACGATGCGCTGTCCGCGATCGCCGACCAGGCCCTGGCCCGCGGAACCGGGGCCCGGGGACTGCGCGCCATCTTGGAAGAAGTGCTGCTCCCGGCCATGTTCGATCTCCCCAGCCGCGAGGACATCTCCACCGTGGTCATCACGGCCGACGTCGTGAATAAAAAGGCCGAACCGGGCCTGATCCCGCACGAGGTCGTTGCCAAGCGCCGGAACAAGTCGGCATAAAATTTCCCGTTGCCGCGGAATGCGGCGGACTGGTTTTCCGTTGTGACAAATACGGGTCCTGCGCCCGCCCATCGTTGTGCCAATGAAGGAGTTCCCTGTGTCTGAACAAGCAGTTTCCACGCGCGAAAAAGCCGACTTTTGGTTTGATCCCCAGTGCCCCTTTGCCTGGGTGACGTCCCGGTGGATCGGCGAGGTTGAAACCGTGCGTGACATTTCCGTTGACTGGCATGTCATGAGCCTCTCGGTGCTCAACGAGGGCCGCGACGACCTTCCCGAGAATTACAAGGAAATGCTTGACCGTGGATGGGGCCCGGTCCGGGTCATCATCGCCGCGGCCGCCGCCCACGGCGACGGCATCATCAAGCCGCTCTACGACGCCATGGGCACCCACATCCACAACAACGGCAACAAGGACCTGACCGACGTCGTCGCCAAGTCCCTTGCCGAGGTTGGCCTGCCGGCAGAACTCGCCGCCGCGGCCACCAGCGAAGAGTTTGACACCGCCCTGCGAGCCAGCCACCAGGACGGCATCAGCCGCGTGGGCCAGGACGTCGGCACCCCCGTGGTCGCCTTCAACGGCACCGCGTTCTTTGGCCCCGTCATCACCCGCATCCCGCGCGGGGAAGAGGCCGGCAAGCTCTGGGACGCCACGGTGACGCTGGCAAACTTCCCGTACTTCTTTGAGATCAAGCGCTCCCGCACGGAGAACCCCCAGTTCGACTAATTCCAAAGCCAGGGCGGGACGGAAATTACAGATCTGTAATTTC
>JBAUMA010000508.1:0-6667 GCA_049578485.1 Specibacter sp. | reverse complement strand
GCGACGCTAGGATCGACTCGTGACAAGTGAAAACAGCGGCATGGCAAGGGACAGGGTCATCGCCACGGGTCTGTGGATTGCGGCCGCCCGGGCCGCCGAAAGCGCCCGCCCCGACAAGCTCTTTGATGATTCGTGGGCTGATGCCCTGGCCGGCGAGACCGGCCGGGCCATGCTGGCCGCAGCCCCGGAGAACCCGTTCCTGCCCGTGCGCACCCGCTATTTTGACGACTGTATCCTGGCGGCCTGCCGGCCGGACTCGCAGCTGGTTCTGCTCGGCGCCGGCATGGACACCCGAGCCTTCCGGCTTGCCTTGCCCGGCTCATGCAACGTCTTTGAGCTGGACCACTCCGAATCCCTGGCCGCGAAGGACGCCATTCTTGGCACCGCGCAGCCCGGATGCCCCCGCAGCTGTGTTGCCGCGGACCTGGCTCAGCCGTGGCAGGGCCCATTGCTCGCGGCCGGTTTCGATCCTTCCCGGCACACTGTCTGGATCGCTGAGGGACTGCTCTTTTACCTGTCATCTGTGGCAGTAGAGGGGCTCATTGCCGATACCGCGGCCCTCTCGGCGCCCGGCTCACTGTTCCTGGCCGACACCTTCGGGACGGGCCTGCTGGACACTCCCGCGATGGCTCCGTTGGTGGACGTCCGCCGGACCAACCGCCGGGAATTGCCGTTCTGCACGGACGAGCCGGAGGAACTTTTCCGGACCGGCAGGTGGGCCGCGGCGGACATTGTGGAGCCCGGCCAGCCGCGCGCCAACTACGGCCGTTTCCCGCACGGGACCCAAACCAGTTTGCCGGCCAGGCCGAAGAATCTGCGGAGCTACCTGGTCGCCGCGTCAATGCCGACGGCACCCCGATGAGCACCTCTCCGGGCCTGTCGCGGCGGTTGGGGACGGCGGACGCCGTCGTGATTGGCCTGGGGTCGATGATCGGGGCAGGCGTTTTTGCCGCCTTCACCCCGGCAGCCCAGGCCGCCGGGGCCGGACTGCTGGTGGGCCTGGCGATTGCCGCGCTCGTCGCCTACTGCAATGCGACGGCGTCCGCCCAACTTGCTGCCGCCTACCCCACGTCCGGCGGAACTTATGTGTACGGCCGGGAACGGCTGGGTCCGTGGCCCGGCTTCCTGGCCGGATGGGGATTCGTGGTGGGCAAGACGGCCAGCAGCGCGGCCATGGCCATGACGTTTGCCGCTTACGCGGCACCGCCCGGCTGGGAGAGGCCGATGGCGATTGCCGCCGTCGTGCTCCTGGTGGCGGTCAACTACCGCGGGGTGACCCGCACCGCCGCCATGGCACGGATCATTGTGGGCGCCGTCCTGGCGGCGTTGGCACTGGGCGTTGCCGCCGCGTGGGGCAGTGGAACAGCAACCCCTGCGGCCATGGTCGGCGGCGGGCTGTTCAGCCATGGCTGGTACGGGATCCTGCAATCCGGCGGCCTGCTCTTCTTTGCCTTTGCCGGCTATGCGCGGATCGCCACGATGGGGGAGGAAGTGGTGAATCCGCGGCGCACCATTCCCCGGGCCATCCTGGTGGCGCTGGCCATCGCAGTGGTGGTCTACGCCGTGGTGGCCGTGACCATCCTGGCCGTGTTGGGCCCCGACGGCGTTGCCGCCACCCCCACGCCCCTGGCCGAAGCCGCTGCCACAGGCGCGTGGGGGTGGACGGCGCCCGTGCTGCGCGCCGGGGCCGCCCTGGCTTCGCTCGGTGCTTTGCTGGCGCTGATCGCCGGCCTGGGCCGGACGTCGCTGGCCATGGCCCGCGAGTCCGATCTGCCGCGCTGGTTTGCCGCGGTCCATCCCCGCTTCAAGGTCCCGCACCGGGCCGAGCTGGCCCTGGGGGCGGTGATCTGCGTGATCATTGCCTTTGCCGACCTCCGCGGCGCCATCGGATTCTCCTCGTTTGGCGTGCTCATCTACTACCTGGTGGCCAACGTGGCCGCTTGGACCCAAACGGGAGTTGACCGCAGGTACCCGCGGACCCTCCAGGTGGTGGGCGCCGTGGCCTGTTGCGTCCTGGTGGCCACGCTGCCGCCGTCGTCAGTCATCGCCGGGTTGGCCATGTTTGCCGTCGGCATCGCGTACCGGGTGCTTCGGCTGCGCCGTCGCGGAGGAGCTCCGGCCTAGTAGAAGTGCACCGGATCCACAACGTGCAACAGGGGCTCGCCGGCCTGGAACCGGGTGAGGTTGTCAATGAATCGCTCGGCGATCAGCCGGTTCTCGGCAACGCTCAATGCTGAGGTGTGCGGGGAGACCATGACCTGGGGGTGCTCCCACAGCGGGCTCTCCTGCGGCAGCGGCTCGACGGCGAAAACGTCCAGGCATGCGTAGGACACCTGTCCGTTCTCCAGGGCAACCAGGAGGGCGTCCTCATCGATGACGGTGCCCCGGCCCACGTTGACAAGCACCGTGCCGGGCTTCATGGCTGCAAAGGCCTCGGCATTGATCATCTTCTCCGTGAAGGGTGTGCCCGGGAGTGTGTTGACCACGGCGTCCGCGGTGGCAAGCAGACCCGGCAGCCCGGCCGTGTCGGTGACGGTGTCGATTCCGTCAATCGGCTCCACGGTGCGCTTGGTGCCACTGACCTTCATGCCCATGGCGCGGGCCAGCCGGGCCGTCTCCATGCCAATCTCGCCGAGCCCCGTGATGACCAGATGCGAGCCGGCCACCAGTCGGGTTGGTGTGCGCAGAGCCGGCCAGTGCTTCGAAGCCTGGTCGAGCGCCAACTCGCCGGTGCGCTTGAATCCGTTGAAGATTCCCATCATGGCAAATTCCGCCAGCGGCAGGGAGTGCACCCCGGCCGAGCTTGTCACTGCGATGCGTGACAGGTCAATGGCCGACAGGCCGGAGGCCTTGACGGCACCGCCGGCGCCGGCGGCCATGGCCTGGATCCACTGCAACTTTTCGCTGCTGGCAATGGCGGCCAGCCCGGCCGGGCTTTCGTTCGGGAAGCCGTACAGCACGTCGGCGCTGCGCAGCATGTCCCAGTAGCGCGCTTCCTGCGCCGGGGTGCGCTGGAAGGCGGGATCGCCCGAGTGGTCGGCCGGGAATCGCTCCGGCGGCAGCAGTTCGGGCTCGTAGAGGACCGTGACGGCCGGGTGGGCCGCCCTGATGGCCTGGACATGCTCGTTTTCAAGGGGAACGGCAATCGCGACGGTGAGATTATTCGAAGTCATGGTGTTCATCATACTGAATTGTGGATAGAATACTGAACAAATGTGGCGATATGACGCACGTGAAGTATCGCCACCAGCCCACAAAGTTGTGAGGACCGGTTCGCAATGACGCAAGGCAACACCCCGCCTCCCTCCACCGCACTGTCCGTCGGATTCGTCGGCCTTGGCCTCATGGGCGCACCCATGGCCGCCAATCTTCTTGCCGCGGGCTGGCCCCTGGCGGTGTGGAACCGCTCCGCGGCCGCCGTCGAATCCCTGGCCGCCGACGGCGCGCAGGTGGCCGCCGGGGTCGCCGATCTCCGCGACCAGGACGCCATCATCTTCATGCTGCCGGACCTGGCCTTCATCGAGGACGCCGCCGTACCCATGCTCGACTCCTGGCGGGCCGAGCCACCCAAGCCGGGCACCGTCGTCGTCGTCATGAGCAGCGTGTCCCCGCAGGCGGTGCAGCGCTTTGGTGCCACCGTCAGCGCCGCCAGCTCCGGGAACGCCACGGTGGTGGATGCCCCCGTCAGTGGCGGCACTGTTGGCGCCCGCAACGGCACGCTCGCCATTATGGCCGGCGGGTCCGAGTCCGGCTTTGCCACGGTCTTTCCCATGCTTGAATCCATGGGCGCCAAGGTGCGCCGGCTCGGCGGGCTGGGTGCCGGTTCCCTGGCAAAGGCCTGCAACCAGCTGTTGGTGGGGACCACGACGGCGGCACTTGCCGAGGCGGCCGAGCTCGCCGCACGCTCGGGAATGGACGTCACGGCCCTCTTTGAGGTTCTTGGCGCGGGCCTGGCCGGCAGCGAGGTGCTCCGCATCGTGGGCCCCCGGATCGCGGCCAGGGACTACGCGCCCACCGGCCCGGCCAAGTTCATGCACAAGGATCTGGGCTTCGTGCTCGAAAGCGCCCAGGCCGCAGGATCTGCCGTCCCCATGGCCACGGCGGGGTTCGCCCTCTATGGAACGCTGAAGGAACAGGGCCTGGGGGAGCAAGACCTGGCCGTGGTGCGCGAAAGCATAGCGCGCCTGGCTCCGGCTACCTGACACGCAGTCAAACCAAAGACCACTAGTTGTAGCAAAGGACGAAAAAGAATGACTGGAATGTTTGATTTGAGCGGCAAGGTGGCCCTGGTGACGGGCTCCAGCCGGGGGATTGGCAATTCGCTGGCCCGCGGGCTGGCAGAGGCGGGCGCAACCGTGGTGCTCAACGGTCTCAACGCCGAACGCCTCGCGGCCGCCGAAACCGCCATGGCCGCCGACTTCGCGCCCGGGCAGATCCGCTCGCACGCGTTCGACGTCACCAGCGATGTTGCCGCCGCTGCCGCGATCGCCTGGATCGAGGCCAATGTGGGGCCATTGGAAATCCTGGTCAACAACGCCGGCATCCAGCACCGCGTCCCGCTGTTGGAACTCGACGTCAAAGATTGGGACCGCGTCATCAACACCGATTTGACCAGCGCGTTTTTGGTGGGCCGTGAGGCCGCCCGCGGCATGCTGGCCCGCGGCAGGGGCAAGATCATCAACATCTGCTCCGTCCAGACGGACCTGGCCCGGCCCACCATCGCCGCCTACACCGCAGCCAAGGGCGGGCTGCGCAACCTCACCCGCGCCATGACCGCTGAGTGGGCCGCCGGCGGCCTGCAGATCAACGGCATCGCACCGGGGTACATTCACACGGAGATGACGCAAAACCTGGTGGACGATGAACAGTTCAACTCCTGGATCCTGGGCCGCACCCCGGCCCACCGATGGGGGACCGTGGCGGACCTGGTGGGCCCGGCCGTGTGGCTCGCCTCCGACGGCTCCAACTTCGTCAACGGCCAGACCATCTTCATCGACGGCGGCATGACGGTGGTGGTTTGAGCGTGAACAACTTTGAGTTCCCTGCCAGCACTCGGGCCGTGGTGGCCCATGGCAAGGACGACCTCCGCATCGAAGACGTGCCCTTGGCCTCACCGGCACCTGATCAGGCCGTGATTGAAATCGCCTACGGCGGCATCTGCGGCTCCGACCTCCACTACTGGCTCCACGGTGCCGCCGGTGAATCCATACTCAAGGACCCCATGGTCCTGGGCCACGAGGTGGTGGGCGTAGTGGCCCGCGCCGCCGCGGACGGCACCGGACCCGCCGTCGGGACACCCGTGGCGGTCCACCCGGCCACCCCGGGACCCGGCGCCGCCAAGTTCCCGGCCGATCGCCCCAACCTTTCCCCGGGCTGCACCTACCTGGGCAGTGCCGCCCGCCACCCCCACACCAACGGCGCATTCCTGCGCTACGCCAATTTGCCCACCCGCATGCTGCGAGTGCTGCCGCCGGAGCTGCCGCTGCGCCGGGCCGCACTGGTGGAGCCGGCCAGCGTGGCCTGGCACGCCGTCGCCCGCGCCGGCGTCGTAAGGGGCAAGTCGGTGCTCGTCGTCGGCTGCGGCCCCATCGGCACCCTGGCCATTGCCGTCCTCAAGCGGGCCGGCGCCGCCCACATCACGGCCGTGGACATGCACCCGCTGCCCTTGGAGGTCGCCACCGCGGTCGGGGCGGACACCGTATTGACGGCCGGCGACACGGCGGCCATCGCAGCCGTGGAGGCCGACGTCGTCATTGAGTCCTCCGGGAACCACTTTGGCCTGGCCTCCGCCATCAAAGGCGCCACGCGTGGTGGGCGGGTTGTCATGGTGGGGCTGCTGCCGACGGGGCCGCAGCCGGTGCCCATTTCGCTGGCCATCACCCGCGAGCTCGAGCTTGTCGGATCCTTCCGCTTCAACAACGAGATTGATGCCGTCATTGTCGCCTTGGCCGACGGGTCGTTGGCGGTGGACCCCGTGATCACCCACGAGTTCCCCTTGTCCGCCGGGCTTGAGGCCTTTGAGGCGGCCAAGGACTCGGCGTTGTCGGGGAAAGTGTTGCTCAACTTCGGCGACTAATCCACCCTTGGGTGAAGTTGGCCCGAAATTGCACAGATGTTCCAGCTCTGCAATATTCATTCCCACTCGCCGGACAAGGGTGGGGAACCGGGGCGGTCACAGATAAGCTGGTCGAAACCATTGGATATCTTTTGGAGGAACTATGTCTGCACAAATCGGCGTAACAGGTCTGGCCGTCATGGGCGCCAACCTTGCCCGCAACCTTGCCCGCAATGGCTACACCGTTGCCCTGCACAACCGCTCGGTTGAAAAGACCGACGCGCTGCTGGCCGCGCACGGCGACGAGGGCGACTTTGTCCGCACAGAGACCCTGGCCGAGCTGGTCGAGTCCCTGGAGAAGCCGCGCCGAGTGCTCATCATGGTCAAGGCCGGCGGCCCGGTAGACTCCGTGATCGACCAGCTGGTTCCCCTCATGGAGGCCGGCGACATCATCATCGACGGCGGTAACTCGAACTTCGTCGACACCCGCCGCCGCGAAGCCGACCTGGCCACCAAGGACCTGCACTTCGTGGGCGTAGGCGTCTCCGGTGGTGAAGAGGGTGCCCTCCTCGGCCCGTCCATCATGCCCGGTGGTTCCAAGGAGTCCTACGA
>JBAUMA010000507.1:0-11742 GCA_049578485.1 Specibacter sp. | reverse complement strand
CTCCACCACCGGTGGTGGAGCCTGGGGAGCGGGACCCCTTTTGCGATCCGGGTCAGTGTGCCCCGGCCAGCCACACATCGGGACCGAACACCTCGTAGTGGATCTTGGTGGCCGGGATGCCGGCGTCGATGGCCTGGTTGCGGATTGCCTTCATGAACGGCAGTGGTCCGCAGACGAAGATGGATGCATTCGCCGGCAAGTCCAGGCCGGCCAGGGACATGAAGCCCTTGTGGAATCCGTCGAGGGGCTCCTCGAGCCACAGCTGCAGTTCGGCGCCGTCAATGACGGCCACGTCGCTGGTCATTTGATCGCGCAGCGCCCACGCGTCAAGGTTCTTTTCGGCGTGCAACACCATGACGTCCCGGGCCGTTCCAGTGGCTGCCAGCGACCGCAGCGCCGACGCCGACGGGGTGCAGCCAATGCCTGCCGTGGCAAACACCACCGGGCCTTCGCCGTCAAGGGTCAGCTCGCCGTAGGGGTTGGAGAGTTCGACGACGTCCCCGACCTTGACGTTGTTATGCAGCACGGGCGAGACCTCGCCGCCGTCGTCGCGCTTGACGGTGAAAACGCGGCGGGCGGTGGAACCGACGTCGGCCGACAGTGAGTACTGGCGGCACTGCAACAGGCCGTCTGGCAGGGCCACCTTGACGCTGACAAACTGGCCGGGCCGGGCAACGGTGACAGGCGTGTCGTCGGTGGGTTCAAGTACAAAGGTCATGGCGTCGGTGCCGGCCGGAGTCTTTTCCACCACGGTCCAGGGCATCCACATCTTGTTGTTGGCCTGCATGGCGTAGAGGCCCTTTTCAATCTTGATCAGCGCATTTGCCATGAGCCAGTACACCTCGGTCCAGGCCTCGGCGATCTCGGCGGTGATGACGTCCGACAACTCCTCGGCGATCGCTTCGAAGAGGTACTTGTACACAATGTCGTACTGGTCTTCGGTGATCCCCAGGGACGTGTGTTTGTGGGCGATCCTGCCCAGCAGCTGCTCGGGAATGACGTCCGGGTTGGCCAGAAGTGCCGTGGCAAATCCCGCAATGGAACCGGCCAGGGCCTTTTGCTGTTCGCCGTTGCCTTGGTTGGCCCGGCTGAACAAGCCATCGAGCAGTTCCGGGTGGGCGGCAAACATGCGGGCGTAAAAGTTTGGCGTGATGGCCCCCAGACGGGAACCCACCAGTGGCAATGTGGCGGCAATCAACGGGCGGGACTTTTCCGAAAGCATCGTTACTCCTTGAGTGGAAGTCGAGGTGACACTCTCAAACTAGCATTTGATATGCGTATTTAAATCCAAGTTTTCTACGCGATGTAGAAAAGTGTTGAAGTGGCGCGGTTTAGGCGGGGCGGGTTGTGCTTAATGTCACAGCTACGGGCCCCGTGTGGAGCTTGCCTGCCAGGCTGGCGATGGTCACGGTGTCCAGGGATGAGTAGAAGGCTTCGCGGGCATGGTTCAGCGCGCCGCGCAGCCCGCATTCATGGATCAGGGGGCATGTACCGGTGTCGGTTTGGCAGGCGGCAACGTCAACGTGGTTGTCGAGGATGCGCAACACCCCGCCTACGGTGGCCTTCTTTCCGCTGGCGGAGATGTGCACGCCGCCGCTACGGCCGCGGATCGCCTCGACCAAACCCAGCTGACGCAGTTTCAACACCGCCTTGCTGACGTGGTTGTACGGTGTTCCCACGGCCTCCGCCAGCTCGCGGGTCGTGGACAGTTCGGTCTCGGGCGTGGAACACAGGACCATCAGCACGCGCAGGCTGACGTCCGAGAACGCATTGAGTCGCACGGCTAGACCCAGATCTGCACTTCGCCCGGCTCCAGGAACGGTTCGCCGAATTCCCAGCCGTCCGGCCCCTGCCGGTAGGGGCGGACCGTGGAGACGCTCACACCCGATTCGTGTTCGGCCACCACGTGGATGGCATCGGTGTCGTCATCGGGCAGCAGAATGTCGCAGACGACGGCGGCCGCCCGGTTTTGTGCGCGTTGGTGGGTCAGCGCCTGGTACAGATCGGCGATCATCTCGTCGGCGTCCAGGTCCTTTTCCTCATCCCCGTCCACGGTGTTGGGGGCGACGGCGACCAGGCTGAGATCGCCGTCCTGGGCCACGACCAGGGCCGACGGCAGAAAGGCGCCCTGCGCCTGGAGCTGGTCCTGGGCCAAGCCAAGGGCGGTCCCAATCAACTTGTTCAGGTCATCCTGGACCAGCTTGTCGGCGTCATTTTGGGTGGGGGAGAGGTTCTCTTCCACGGTGTCTCCTGCAGTGTTCGTAGGGTGCTGGCGGGTATTCGGGAGGCTTACTGGCGTACCAGTTCAAGGACGGCGTCGCGGATATCGGCCATGGTGGAGGCGTCAATTGCTTCGGCGTTCAGGCGCAGGAACGGCTCAGTGTTGGAGGCGCGCAGGTTGAACCACCAGGTGCCGTCGTTGGCCGTGAACGTGACGCCGTCGAGCTCGTCCACGGTGACGCCGTCGTGCGTGTATGCCGCCCGGACCCGCGCCACCGCCGCAGGGACGTCGGCGAGCTGGGAGTTGATTTCGCCGCTGGAGACGTAGGGCTCGTATTCGCGGCCCAGCTCCGAGAGCGGCCCGTCCTGCTCACCCAGGGCTGCCAGGACGTGCATGGCCGCCAACATGCCGGTGTCGGCGTTGAAGAAGTCGCGGAAGTAGTAGTGCGCGGAGTGCTCGCCGCCAAAAACGGCACTTTCGGCGGCCATGGTGGCCTTGATGAAGGAGTGGCCCACGCGGGTGCGCACCGGGCGGCCGCCGTCGTGCTCGATCAGCTCGGGCACGGCGCGGGAGGTGATCAGGTTGTGGATCACAGCGGGGTGTTCCTCGCCCAGGGCCTTGGCCCGGGCAATCTCACGGCGGGCCACCAACGCGGTGACGGCCGACGGCGACACCGGGGCGCCGAGCTCATCGATGACGAAGCAGCGGTCGGCGTCGCCGTCGAACGCCAGGCCGATGTCCGCTCCGTGCTTGACGACGGCGGCCTGCAGGTCGAGTAGGTTGGCGGGCTCCAGCGGGTTGGCCGGGTGGTTCGGGAAGGTGCCGTCCAGCTCGAAGTAGAGGGGCACGATCTCAAACGGCAGCCCGGGCAGGAGCGTGTCGCCCAACACCGCCGGGGTGGTCATACCGGCCATGCCGTTGCCGGCGTCGACTACGATCTTCAGCGGGCGGGAACCGGAAAGGTCAACGAGCGTGCGCAGGTACTCGGCGTACTTCTTCAGCACGTCGATCTCGGTGACGGTGCCGCTCACGCCGGCGGGGATGCCGTCGGTGAGGTAGCCCTGGGCGAGGTCGCGGATGTCCATCAGCCCTGTTTCGGAGGAGACGGGCACGGCGCCGGCCTTCGCCATCTTCATGCCGTTGTACTGGGCGGGGTTGTGGCTGGCGGTGAACACCACGCCCGCCGCGTTCAGCGAGCCGCACGCAAAGTACAGCTCATCCGTGGAGATCAGGCCCAGCAACTGCACATTGGCGCCGCGGCCGGCGGCACCCCGGGCAAACGCCTGCGAAAATTCGGGGGAGGACGGGCGCATGTCCCCGCCCACCAGCACGGTTTCCCCTGTCAGGCCCAGCACGTCAACAAAGGCTGCGCCAACGGCCTGGACGGATTCGGCGGTGATGCTTTCGCCGACGATGCCGCGCACGTCATAGGCCTTGAACGAGTTGGACAGGTCAACGGATACATTTTCTGCGTTAGTCACCTCCCCATGCTACCGGGACGCCCCTCCACCGGTGGGTTGCTCCGGCCCGTTATCCACAGATTGACCCAGGGCGTGGAGTTCGTGTCGGTGTGCACTGGAATACTGGGGGATATGACACCGAGCCAGTCTTCCGCCGCACCCACCGCACCCGCCTCGACCAGGGACCAGGCGCTGCTGGTGCTGCGCAGGCTGGTTGGCCGGGAGGATGCGGACTTCCATGACGGCCAATTTGAGGCCATCGAGGCGCTGGTCGACGCCGGCCGCCGGGCCCTGGTGGTGCAGCGCACCGGCTGGGGAAAGTCTGCCGTGTACTTTGTGTCCTCGCTGTTGTTGCGCGCCCGCGGTGCCGGTCCCACCTTAATTGTCTCGCCGCTGCTGGCGCTGATGCGAGACCAGGTGGCCGCCGCTGAACGCGCGGGAGTGCGGGCCATGGCCATCAATTCCGCCAACGCCACCGAGTGGGACCTGGTCTCCGCGGCCCTGGCCGCCGATGAGGTGGACGTCCTGCTGGTGTCCCCGGAGCGGCTGACCAACCCGTCATTCCGCGAAAACCAGCTGCCCACACTGATCCGGCGCACGGGCCTGTTGGTGATTGACGAGGCCCACTGCATCTCCGACTGGGGCCACGACTTCCGCCCCGACTACCGGCGCATTGCGGACCTCATTGCCCAGTTGCCGCCTTCGGTGCCGGTGCTGGCCACCACGGCCACCGCCAATTCCCGCGTCGTTGCCGACATTGAGGAGCAGCTGGGCACCGGCGTGTTCACCATTCGTGGCCCGCTGGCGCGCAAGTCCTTGCGGCTGGGCGTGCTGCGGCTGGCTGATTCCCGGGACAGGCTTGGCTGGCTCCTGACCCACCTGGCCGAGCTTCCCGGCAGCGGGATCATCTACACCTTGACGGTCTCGGCGGCTGAGGACACTGCGCGCCTGCTGGCCGAGGCCGGGCACGTGGTCAAGGCCTACACGGGCCGCACGGACACCATGGATCGCGAAGCGCTGGAGGAGGCCCTCAAGGACAACCAGGTCAAGGCGCTGGTGGCCACCAGCGCCCTGGGCATGGGATTCGACAAGCCGGACCTCGGATTTGTGGTCCACCTTGGCGCCCCGTCGTCACCGGTGGCGTACTACCAACAGGTCGGCCGTGCCGGCCGTGGCAGCGCCAACGCCGATGTCCTGCTGATGCCAGGCGCCGAGGACAAGGACATCTGGCAGTATTTCGCCACGGCCTCCATGCCCGCCCAGGACAAGGCCATGGCGGTTTTGGAAGCGCTGGGGGAGTCTCCGAAGCCCATGTCCACACCGGCCCTGGAGGCGCGCGTGGATTTGCGGCGAACCCCGCTGGAACTGTTGCTGAAGGTGTTGGCCGTCGACGGGGCCGTCCGTCGGGTGTCCGGCGGCTGGGAGTCGACCGGCCAGCCCTGGGTGTACGACACCGAACGGTACCAGCGCATTGCCCAGGCCCGGTTGGACGAACAACAGTCGATGATCGTGTACGAGCAGATGTCAGCATGCCGGATGGAGTATTTGGCCGCCTCGTTGGATGACACCACGGCCGAGCCGTGCGGGCGTTGCGACTCGTGCGCGGGGCGTTGGTTCCCCACCGACGTCGGATCCGGAGCGGTTGCGGCTGCCAGTGAATCGCTGAGCCACGCCGGACTGCCCATCGACCCCCGCACCATGTGGCCCACCGGCATGGACAGGCTTGGAGTGCCGGTCAAGGGCAAGCTCAAGGTCGAAGACCAGGTGGCGCCCGGGCGGGCACTGGCCAGGCTGACCGACCTGGGGTGGGGCAATGCGCTGCGGGCCATGTTTGCCGCCGGCGCCCCCGATGCACCGATCGACCCCGCCATGGCGCGCGCCGTCGTTGACGTGCTGCGTGATTGGGGGCAGGCGCGTTGGGCGGGCCAGGGCCGGCCGGTGGCAGTGGTGTCCCTGCCGTCGAGGGGCAAGCCGGAGCTGGTGCGCTCATTTGCCCAGGCCATGAGCGAGATTGGCCAACTGCCGTATCTGGGGGAGATGTCGCTGGAATTTGGCGGACCCACGGGCGCCCGCGGCGGCAACAGCGCCTACCGCCTGGCGGGCGTGTGGGACAGATTTGCCGTGGGTCCGGAGCTGGCTGCCGCCATCGCGTCTTACGGCAGCGGACCCGTATTGCTCATTGACGACCTCGTGGACAGCCGCTGGACGCTGACTGTGGCCGGCCGGGCGCTCCGCCAGGCCGGCGTCGACCAGGTCCTGCCGCTCGTCCTGGCCCAGGCCGGCTAGCCACCCACCCCGGAAGCGGAAAGTGCAAGGCACTCGCCGTCGCCCTCCCCTAAAAACGCTCTCTCACCTTTGGCGCGATAAGTACCGACGCTGTCTCACCTTTGGCGGGAAATGCCGCGACGCTGTCTCACGCTTGGCGGGATATGCCGCGACGCTGTCTCACGCTTGGTGAGACGGCGTTGCGCGGAAATGCGCCAAAAGTGAGACGGGGTTGCCCGGAAACGCGCCAAAGGTGAGACGGCGTCGGGGCCTACTGGTCGGCGGGGCGCAGGCGGAGGGCTTGCATGCCGCCGTCGACGGCGATGGAAGTTCCGGTGGTGGAGCCGGAGAGGGGGCTGGCGAGGTAGGCGACGGCGCCGGCAACCTCGTCGGGGTGTACCAGGCGCCCGTGGGGTTGGCGGGCGTTCAGGGCTGCCCGTTCGGCGGCGGGGTCGTCGGCGGAGTCAAGGAGGCGGCCCACCCAGGGGGTGTCGGCAGTTCCTGGGTTCACGGCATTGACCCGGATGCCTTCGCGGAGGTGGTCCGCGGCCATGGCCTGGGTCAGCGACAGCACGGCGCCCTTGGTGGCGGAGTACAGGGCGCGTTCGGGCAGGCCGGCGGTGGCGGCGATGGAGCAGGTGTTCACGATCGCTGCGGCATTGGAGTTGCGCAGGTGCGGCAGGGCTGCCCGGGATACCCGGACCATGCCGAGGACATTGATGTCCCAGACCTTGTGCCACTCGTCGTCGTCGTTGGTTTCGATGGTGCCCTGGGCGCCGATGCCGGCGTTGTTCACCACGATGTCGATCCCGCCAAAAGCCGCCACGGTGCCATCGATGGCAGCCCGGACGGAGGCGTCGTCGGAGACGTCGCAGACAAAGCCGAGCTGGCCGGCGGGGATGGTGGCCGGGTTCAGGTCAAACACGGCGACCTGGGCGCCAAGGTCCTGGAGTTTGGTGGCGATGGCAGCCCCGATGCCGGAGCCGCCGCCCGTGACGACGGCCGTGAGGGTGGACATTTCCTGGCTCAATTTATGCCTCCTGGCGGGTCGTGGGGGTGGTGGTGCGGAAGAATTCCTGGCGTTGGCGCCCGAGCTGGTCTATTTCCACTTCCACGATGTCGCCGTCCTTCAGATAGGGGAACCGGCCCGAAAGGGCAACACCTTCGGGGGTGCCGGTGAGGACCACATCTCCGGGTTCCAGGACCATGTACTGGGAGAGGTGGTGGATCACGGTGGGGACGTCAAAGATCAAATCGGCCGTGGTGGAGTCCTGGCGCGGTTCCCCATTGACCCAGCTGCGCAGGCGCAGCGAGGTGGCATCGACCTCAGAGGCGGGCACCAGCCAGGGGCCCAGCGGGGTGGACTTCGGCAGTGACTTGCCCTTGGTCCACTGCCCGGCCGCCCCGGGGAGCTGATATTCACGCTCGGAGAGGTCATTGGCGATCACATACCCGGCCACAGCGTCGGCGGCTTCGGCCACGCTGGACAGGTAGCTGACCTCGCGGCCAATCACCACGCCCAGTTCCACTTCCCAGTCGTACTTTTCGGACAGTGGAGGGATTGGAGAGGCGTCAAAGGGCCCCGCAACTGTGTTGTTCGGCTTCAGGAACACCACCGGAATTGTCGGGGGCAACGCACCCGACTCGGCTGCGTGGGCGGCATAGTTCATGCCGATGCAAATGACATTGTTCGGCCGGGCCACGGGCGAACCAATCCGCAGCGCCTCGGCGCCGGCCAATTCGGGGAGCTCACCGGCGGCGACGGCGGAGCCCAGGGCAGCGACACCGCCGCCAGCCAGGAACAGCCCGTCGATGTCGGAGGTGACGGGGCGGGCGTCAAACGTTCGCTCAACACCGGAGTCATCGGTGGCGATGACGACCGGGATTTCCTGCCCCGGCTCGCCAAGACGTGCAATCTTCATGGAATTCTTTCCTTTGCTAGCTGCCGTGCAGGCGGCCATGGTCCGTGTCAGAGCCGAGAAGGACCCAGAACATCTGAGCTTTTTAGCAACTTTACGCACATGTTGCCGCAATTTCAGCAACATCAGCAATATTGACACGGAAAACATCCGATGTTTAGCTTGAGGCAAGATTCTTCGGTTTCACACCAACCTTTAGGGAGCTACCTCGTGAGTACAGTCATCGCCGTGGAGACCAGTGACGTCCGCTTTCCGACGTCGCGCGAGCTGGACGGGTCGGATGCCATGAACCCGGATCCCGACTACTCGGCCGCGTACCTGCGTGTGGTGACCGACAGTGCCGACGGGCTGGAAGGCCACGGCTTCGTCTTCACCATCGGCCGCGGCAATGACGTGGAAACAGCGGCGATCAACGCCCTCACGCCCTATTTGATGGGCCGCAATGTTGAGGAACTTCTCGCCGACATGGGTGCCACCTGGAAGCTGTTGGCCCACGATTCGCAGTTGCGCTGGCTGGGCCCGGAAAAAGGCGTCATGCACATGGCCATCGGGGCCGTCATCAACGCGCTCTGGGACCTGAAGGCCAAGCGGGAGGGTCTGCCACTGTGGCAGTTGCTGGCGCGGATGAGTCCCGAGGAGCTGGTTGACCTTGTCGATTTCCGCTACCTCAGCGATGCACTCACCCGCGATGAGGCGCTGGAGATCCTGCGGGCAGCGGTGCCCGGCAGGGAAGAGCGAACCGCGACGTTGCTCGTTGAGGGCTACCCCGGTTACACCACGACGCCGGGCTGGCTGGGTTACTCCGATGAAAAGCTGACCCGACTGGCCCGCGAGGCGGTGGCCGACGGCTTCAAGCAAATCAAGCTCAAGGTGGGCTCAGAGCTGGCCGACGACGTCCGCCGCCTGCGCACGGCCCGTGCCGCAGTGGGCCCGGACATCAAGATTGCCGTGGATGCCAACCAACGCTGGGACGTGGCGGAGGCCATCGAGTGGATGAGCCACCTGGCCCCCTTCGACATTGCTTGGATCGAGGAGCCCAGCAGCCCCGATGACATCTTGGGGCACGCCGCAATCGCCCGCGGCGTTGCGCCGATCCCGGTGGCCACGGGGGAGCACGTGCAAAACCGGATTGTCTTCAAACAGATGCTCCAGGCCGGCTCGCTGCAGGTGCTCCAGATCGACGCCGCCCGTGTCGCCGGGGTGAACGAGAACGTTGCCATCTTGCTGCTGGCCGCCAAATTCGGCGTACGCGTCTGCCCGCACGCCGGCGGGGTGGGACTGTGCGAGGCCGTCCAGCACCTGTCCATGTTTGACTTTGTGGCCGTTTCCAGCCAGAAGGATGACAGGATGATCGAGTTTGTTGACCACCTGCACGAGCACTTCGTCACCCCAATCGACGTCCACGACGGCTGCTACTTCCCGCCGCTGGCGCCCGGCGGAGGCAGCGAAATGCACGCGGCCTCGATCGCCGAATACACTTTCCCGGATGGCAAATTCTGGCGTGAAGATGCCCAAACGCTGGCGGTTCGGCACGCCCTGAAGGAAACGGTTTAAGAGGATGTCCACCCAGGTCCACATTGACCATGCACCATGGTTCACGGAAGCCCGTTTTGGCATGTTCGTGCACTGGGGCCTGTACTCCCTGGCCGCTAGACATGAATGGGTCATGTACCGGGAACAAATCTCCGCGGAGAACTACAAAAAATACTTTGAACACTTTGACCCGGACCTTTACGATCCGCGCGAATGGGCGGCCGCGGCGAAGTCCGCCGGCATGAAGTACATGGTGCTGACCACCAAGCACCACGACGGCTTCTGCCTGTGGGACTCGGCGCTGACCAACTACAAGTCCACAAACACCCCCTACGGCAAGGACTTGCTGGCGCCTTATGTGGAAGCGCTGCGTGAAGCCGGGCTGAAGGTGGGCTTTTACCATTCGGTGATCGACTGGCACCATCCGGACTTCCCCATTGACGCCAACCATGCCGGCCGGAACAACCCGGACGCGCTGGAGATGAACAAGACCCGGGATATTGCCAAGTACCGGGCCTACCTGCACGGCCAGGTGCGCGAACTGTTGAGCAACTACGGCAAGATCGACTACCTGTTCTTTGACTTCTCCTACCCCAACCCGGGCGGCACGGCGCCGGCCGGAGACACGTTCGCGGGCAAGGGCCGCAAGGATTGGGGCTCCGAGGAACTCATGGCCATGATCCGGGAGCTCCAGCCCGGCATTGTGGTCAATGACAGGCTGGACATCCCAGGCGACTTTGTCACCCCCGAGCAGTACCAGCCCGCCGGCGCCATGATGAGCGGGGACAAGCTGGTCCCCTGGGAAGCCTGCCAAACGCTCAACGGCAGCTGGGGCTATGACCGGGACAACCTTGACTACAAGTCCGCGGACCTGCTGATCCGCATGATGATCGACGGCGTGGCCAAGGGCGGAAACCTGCTGCTGAACGTTGGCCCCACGGCCCGCGGCGAGATCGACGCCCGCGCCCGGGATGCACTTTCCGGCATGGGCGAGTGGATGCGCGTCCACGGCAGGTCCATCCATGGCGCCGAGGCTGCGGCCCTGGTGCCGCCGTCGGACGCCCGGTACACGCGCCGCGGCAACCGGCTCTACGTGCACCTATTCGCGTGGCCGTTCGAGTACATCCACCTGCCCGCCCTGGCTGGCAAGGTCAGGTACGCGCAGCTGCTCAACGACGCCTCCGAGGTGACCCTGATGGTGCTGGATCCGGGCCAGGAGGCGGGGCACATGACGCCCGCAGGCCAGGCCGCCGGCACCCTCACCATCAAATTGCCGGTGCAACGGCCCAACGTCGCCGTACCCGTGATTGAGCTGTTCCTCCATGATGAAAGTGACATCTGATGCAGAAGATCGCCCTGCACACCCGGCTCAAGGCTGGCAAGGAAGCCGAATACGACGCCGTTCACGCAGCAATCAGCGACGAGCTCGACGCCGCGTTGAGGGCAGCCGGCGTGAGCGGCTGGAACATTTGGCGCAGCGGCCTCGAACTCTTCCACGTCGTCGAGGTGGCGGACTACCAGGCCATGCGCAAGGAACTCGCCACCAACCCCGTCAACATCGCCTGGCAGGCCGTCATGGCGGAACTACTCGAGGTCGAGGACGACTACTCCGGCGAGGACATGGGCCTGGCGAAAGTGTGGGAACTGCCATGAGCGCACCCGAGCTGGGGCGGCTGGGCTTTGGTGCCGCCGGCATCGGCAATCTCTACCGTGCCATGGACGATGACGTCGCTGCCGCCACCGTGGGTGCCGCCTGGGATGCGGGCATCAGGTACTTTGACACGGCCCCTCACTACGGGCTGGGCTTGTCCGAACGCCGCCTGGGCGCAGTGTTGGCGACCAAGCCGCGCGACGAGTTTTTCATTTCCACGAAGGTGGGCCGCATCCTGGAACCCGCCGCCAACCCGCGCGGGGCCCGCGACACCGACGGCTTTGACGTGCCGGCAGATACGGTGCGCCGCTGGGATCCCTCGGAGGCGGGCATTCGCCGCAGCATCGAGGACTCCCTGGAACGCCTGGGCCTGAACCGGATAGACATCGCGTACCTGCACGACCCCGACGTCTACGACCTCGACGCCGGCATCAACCAAGCACTCCCGGCACTGGAAAAGCTCCGGGATGAGGGGCTCATCGGCGCCATCGGCGTTGGTGCCAATTCGGCCGAGGCCCTGCGCGAGTGCGTACAGGCAGCCGACCTTGACCTGGTCATGCTGGCCGGCCGCTACACTCTCCTGGAGCAGCCGGCGGCCGAGGAGCTGCTGCCGCTGTGTGCCGAACGGGGTGTGGGCGTGGTCAATTGCGGCGTCTACAATTCCGGCCTGCTGGCCCGCGCAGAGGTGCCAGC
>JBAUMA010000506.1:0-2735 GCA_049578485.1 Specibacter sp. | reverse complement strand
GGCGTGACCAGCCACATTTTCGGGACGGCGTCCAGCGGTACCGCCAGGAATTCCGCGGCCAGACTCGTGGAGCGGGCAGCCTTCCCCCGCCCGAGGACAGCAAGTGCTGCCAGGCAGACCGCCAGGGCCGCATAGGGCATAAAGATTGTTGGCTTGTTGGCGTCATAGGCGGCAATCACGGAGAGCACCAGCAACGGAAGCGACGTGAAGCCGGCAAAGATCGTGGCAACCAAGATGATCCGGGCATCCGCGCGCACGTTTCCCGCCACAGGACCGAGCTGGCCGATCAGCTGCGCCCGGATCGAGCCGGCCTTGGCAACCTCACGATTCCGGTCGTTGATCTCCCCCGCCAGCCGCGCGGCAACGGCCGCTTCGGCTCGTGACATTCGCTGGGGGCGTGTCTGGGTGGCACGAGCCACGGCGTACCGTTGTTTCAGGACGGACATGGCAATTTTCGGTTCGTTGGCGGCACGAACCTCGATCCCCGTACGGGGGTCCAGCTGTGGCACGACTTTGTAGTAGAGCCCATATCGCATCCCCGGGATGTGCACCCCGGCTGCTGAGAAAGACGATGACAAACATCGGGGCCATCGACGCAAGCACGGCGAGCAAGATCCCGCCCCACAGATCCAGCATGGCGCTTGCCGTCAGCCCGTGTAATATCGAATGCCGAACTTCGGGTGTCCACGAATCGCCCGAAGGCACCACGCCGTCGCCGGATGCCTTCAAGGTGTGAAGCACGTGTACCCCAATTTTCGGTCGAACCATCAACGGAGCAATGATACTGCCGGGACATATGTGGCGGCCACGTATCCTCCTACGGCGCCCAGTCGTCGGCGTCGTTCCCTCGAAAATGGGCTCGGAGGTACTCCTCCACCACGGCTCCGCCAAGATCGCCCACGTCCGGGGCGACCACCCGCCCACCAATCCGCCGCGCCACCCGCAGCAGGAAGCATTCCAGTTCCGGTTCGTTGCCAAGCCGGAAGAACGTGGTTTGGGTTCCGGCCCGCCCGAGTCGGTCGAGCTCTGCGACGGTAACCCGAATGGTCTCCGGATCCGGCGGCCAGTCAAACAAGGCATCGCCGTCCGCAGCCAGGCGAGCGGTGGGTTCGCCGTCCGTAACCACCAACAGGACATGCTGCATCGACGGGTACCGGCGGAAGTAGCGGTTAGCCAGCAGCAGGCCGTGATGCAGATTGGTGCCCTGTTCCCGCAGCGACGGCAGCGCAGTGAGTTCGCCAATGTCCATGGACCGCGCGTAGCGGCCAAACGTGACGAGCTGGAGCCGGTCACCCCGGAACCTTGTGGTCACCAGCTGGTGCAGGGCCAGCGCGGTTCGTTTCATCGGCACCCACCGCCCCTCCGCAGCCATGGAAAAGGACACGTCGACCAGCAGGACGACGGCGGCCTGCGTGCGGGATTCCGTCTCCGCCACCTCGATGTCGCCCACCACCAGATGCAGCCCGTGGCGCGGATCGCCACCGCCGGAAATGGTCCGGTGAATGCCATTGACCATGGTCCGGGTGACATCCCACGGCTCGGCGTCACCAAACTGCCACTCACGGCTGGACCCAGTCTGTTCCCCGGACGCACCTGCCAAACGTGTGTCGCGACCACCCGGCCGGCCGGACAACTGCCTGGCGGCGTCCTGCAAAAGTGACTTGCCGAGCCGCCGCAAGGCCTGCGGCGACAACCGCAGCTCGCCGTCGGCACCACGGCGCAGGTAGCCGCCGTCGTGCATGGCCCGTTCAATCTCGGCAAGGGTGCGGGCCGAGACGGCGGCCTTCTCGCCGAGCTGGCGGGAAAGTGCTTCGAGGTCCAGATCGTCCAGGCGGGCGCCGTTGTGGGCTTGGGCGAGTTGTTCGGCAAGTTCGTCAAGCTCCGCAATGTCCTGCAGAACGCCCGTGCCGTCACCCAGGCCCAGTCCCTCCTGGCCACCGAATCGTTCGGAGCCGGACCAGTCCTCGCCGGGTCGCAGGGAGCGCAGGTTCGCATCCAGTTGGTCAAGCCGGCCCATAAGTTCGGGTGAGCCAAAGGCCGCCGCCGACAGGCGCATCAGTTCCTCGCGTTGTTCCCGGGACATGGACTGCAGCAGGCGTTGGGCGGCGGCGGCCCGTTGCGCCAGGGCATCGATCAGTTCCTCAACGGACTCCGGGTTTTCGGGAAAGAATTGCCCGTGCCGGGCCATGAAGTCCTGGAATTCCTCCTCCGTATCCTCCCCGCGCCGGTGTTTGTCAAGGAGTTGGTTCAGGTCCCCCAGCATCTCGTTGACCGCGGCACGGTCCTCATCGGTGGCACCCTCCAACGCCTGTTTCATGCCGGCAAACCGCTGGTCGAGGAGTTCCCTCCCCAGCAGGTCCTTGATCCGTTCGTAGGCTTCCTTCGCGGCGCTCGACTGCCAGTCATAGGAGGCGAGTTCGCTAACCGCGGCCGCCGTGGATGGGGGAAGGTTCTCCAGTTGCATTTCCCGGAAGGCCCGGTCCGTGTCACCCATCGTGACGTCCCGGGCAAGCTGCTTACGCTCCTCGAGCACGGCCGTGTCCAGCAGCTTCCGGACCTCGGTGAGGGTTCCGTCCAGTCGGTGCCGGCCCAACAACTCCTGCCGGCGCTGTTGGACACGACCGGCGAGCTCGTCAAGGCCCGGCCGTTTGCGGGTGCCGTGGCGCAGGTACTCCCGCAGCGCCTGGCGCGGCGAGTAGCCGGCCATGACGTCCTCGGCGATCGCGTCGAGGGCC
>JBAUMA010000505.1:0-5721 GCA_049578485.1 Specibacter sp. | reverse complement strand
AGCCAAATTTGGCCAGCGCCCTTTTGCCCGCATACTTCCAGGATTTTCCGGCAGCGGGGCCGGACTCGGTCATGAATTTCTCTTGCGAGCTCATTCACCGACCCTATCGGATGCCTGCGCCGAATAGTCCAGGGCAGGCCGGTTAGAACGGGGCTGGGTCGTCATCTTGGATGTGGCGGTAGACGCGGCCGGTGGGGGTGGTGGTTTTCGTGACGCCGGGGCCGTCGGGTTCCACGCTCCAACCGGTGGTGGGGTCGTCCTTGAGCAGGTGGCAATACTGGGACCGTGGCATCAGGTTCGCCACACTCGTTTCGCCCTTGGGCAGCAAGGCGCCGTCCGGCCCGTACTTGTTCATGTAGAAGGGGATCGTGTGGTCCAGTTCGCACTTGGATGCCGGCACGTCACAACCAATTCCTGTGCAGGCCGGCTCTTGGAGACGGACCAGCCTGGCCATATCGGGGGGTGGGCGGTATCGGCTGCGCCCCACGCTGATCCGGGTGCGCTTTTCGGGGTGGGTGAGGATCCTGAACCAAGCTGCGGAACCTGCCGATAATTCGCGGGCCTGGTCCGGAGGGATGGGCCCGTAGCCTTCGAGCATGCCAGCCTCTTCGGAACGGCCCAGCAGGGTCAGTGCCGGAACTTCGATACTGACGCTGGCCGGCACCCACGTCCTGGGTGCCGGACCTTGCCGTGGTGCCTCCTGCCCCTGGGAACTCCCGGCAGCGGAGCCTTTCGGGGAGCCGCCTTCGAAGCCCGCGCCGCAGGTGCAGCAGCCGCAGGACGCACCGCCAGCACCGTCAGATCCACGGGCACCGTCAGCACCGCCGGCGCAATTCGTGCCACCGGTGCAGCAAAAGCCTCCAAAGTCGCCCGAGTGTTGGCACGGGTGGAGGAATGTCTCGTGGAGCAGGTCCAGGAGGCAATCGGCCATGTAGTTGTTCAGGCTGCGCGACGGTCGGCCCGTGGGCGTAATGGCGTGGGTTGAACGTCCTTCACGTTGGGCGTTCCGGGCCCACACGGACAGGGAGTCGAAGAGTGCCTTGGCGGGCACGGCCGGCAGGATTGCGCCCAACTGGGCCATTCCGTCATCCAGCGGGGTGAACCACACGCGCCGTTCCCTGGAGGCCCGCTCGTGCCTGGCAGCGAGAGGCTCCGGGTTGTGCGCGTCTGCAAGCTTGCGGATTTTCCGCGTCAGGGTGGCCGGATTCATGCGTGAGGCACCCGGCAGAAACAATGGTTCGAGGGCGCCGCGAAGCATAGGGGGCAGGCCAATAACGCCATGGAGGATTGCCTCGACGCGCACGCTGTCCAGCAGTCCCTCGCGGTGCAGGGCAAATGTTTCCGGCAGGTCGTTGACCAGCATTCCGGCTTCCGTCATCTTGTGCAGGGATGCGCCTTGCCCCAGGGCGTACACCGCCATGATTTCCCCGGCCGCCCACTTGGACAGCTGCCCGGCGCCGTCGGCCTCGGCTGGAGGCAGGCATTCACCGGCGAGTGGCGGGCGACGCGTGGCAAATTCCGTGAGGGCAAAATCCTCCATGGCCCGGGCAAAGGAGGCCAGCCGATTGGCGGCGTGGAGGTAGTCGAGCAAATCGTTGTCGGAGAGGGTGACCGGGTCAAGGCCGGCCAAGGCATCCGCACCGGCCGTTGGGGACCAGTGGACCCCTACCGGGTTCTCCTCCCGGGGTGCCTCCGGAAGATCCGGGACGGAGGCGGGGAGCATTTTGAGCCGCGATGCCCGGACCGCCACGGATCGTGGCCGGTTCGGCCAGCCGGACGCTGTGACGCGCGGGCCGCCAGCCACCTCTACAGCCGGACCTACGTGAGCTTCAGAGTCTGCCAGTGCTGCATCGACCGTGAGCGCACCAGAGACCGGGCTCGTCGTTTCATCAAGCGTGGCCTGGGCTCCTGCGCCTGCCGCCGCATCAATGCTCTCTGTCGCCTCGAGGTCCTGCACCGCCTCAAAGAAGCCGGGGGGAATGGATTCCAAGCAAACAATCGTGTCGGAGCCGGCGGACAGCTGGGCCCATTCATCCTGGGTCAACTCCCGGGAAGAGACCCGGGAAGCTTCCCGGAAGGAAATCAGGCACGCTTCATCTTCTTCGCTAGAAGGGTCTGCGGCGATGAGCCGGGCAATGTCGGCGTCCGAAAGCATGGAGCCGTGGTCCCCGATCCCATGGCCGGGGCTGTACTCCTGAATCGACGGTCCGAACGGGGAGGAAGCCCCAAGGTTGCCGGGCCGGTTCAACGTGCCCATGGTCCCATTTTAGTCCCAATTGACCCCAAGATAAAGCAGTTCTAGAAAATATCTTCGCAAAGTTGATATGGACCTCCAGCGATTGCCGCAGCGACAGGCGCAATCCGGCAATCGCCGTCGTCAGCAGTGTTGCCAGCCATGAAACTATTTCACAGACACATCACAGTGCGGCGGAGTAGGGTCGCACCATGACCGGCCGGGAGTCCAGCGGCCCACCCTCGATGGCACGCCGCGCACGGGTGGTGCTCACTCGTGTTCCCGTCTGGGCATGGCGGCTGCTCATGCATACGGTGCACAAGGGCGAGCTGCGGCGCTTCAACGAGGACCCGGTTCCGGGCGTGCGGCACTGGCATGACATCGACTTTGCGGGCGACCACATTCGCTGGCACCGCCTCGACGTCATGGCCCCGGTCTCCTCGAACCAGACTGCCTCAGGCCAGACCGGCGAGCCCCTGCCCGTGTACGTCTATTTCCACGGCGGCGGCTGGACCTCGGGGGACAAGGCGTCGCTGACCAAGTACTGTGCCAAGCAGGCGGCCGGCGGCGTGGTGGTGGTCAACGTCAATTACAGGATGGCCCCGCACTTCCACCTCGGCCATGTGCTGGAGGATGCCAACAGCGCCCTGGATTGGGTGAGGCGGACCATTGGCGAATTTGGCGGGGATCCGGGGCGGATCGTGCTGGGCGGCGATTCCGCCGGCGGCCAAATCTCGGCGCTTATGGCGGCGGCCTGCTTCCGGCCCGAATTGGCGCGGCACTACGCAATGGAGCCGGCCATGAAAGCGGGACAGCTGCGCGGGTTGGTGCAGCATTGCAGCATCGTGGACTTCTCGGTGTTCTTTGACAAGGGATTCGTGATGAGCCTGAATTTCATCCGGATGCTGCTGCCACACGGTGACCAGGAGCCCGCCGGGGCCGGCTCCGCGCAGGACCGGCACCACCGGCTCCGAGAGGCCGCCCACTTCATGTCGCCCATTGAGTGGCTGGATGCGCGCTGCCCTCCCGTGTTCATCACTACCTCCGAACGCGACTTCTTCTACGGCTCCAACATGAACCTGATCAAGAGCCTTGACCAGCACGGGGTGCCGGTGGATTCGCTGGTCTACGGCTGGGACCGGGCCAACACCGAACACACGTGGCAACAAAACTTCCGCTACCCCGAATCGCAGGAGGTCTACCGGCGCCTACAATCCTTTATAGCCAAGGTGACGGTTTAGGCGTTGACGCCTGGCCCCGCCGCGAACCGGAGGTGGTGCCGTGGGGAACCGCATTGACAGCGGCAAGCACGACGGCGGTGCACAGCCGCGCTTCCCCGACGGCCCCTCCGGTGGCCGGGTACCGGACGCCGCAGAGCTGCTCGATGCGCAATTGCCTGATTTTGACTGGGCCGTGCTGCGGGCGGGATTCACCAGGACGGAATTCCCGGCCCCGAGTGGTGCCTTGGCCATGATCGCCCTGGGGAATCCCGATGCCCCGGCAGTCGTTTTGGTGCCCGGCGCCACGGGGTCCAAGGAGGACTTTGTGCTCATGATGCCGATCCTCGCCGCGGCGGGCTACTACACCATCAGTTTTGACATGGCCGGCCAATATGAGTCAGCAGGCGCCGGCCCGGAAAACCTGAATCCGCCGCGCAGGAGCTACGACCACGCGTTGTTTGTCGAGGACCTGCTGGCGGTGCTGCGCCACGTAGGCCGGCCGGCCCACGTGGTTGGCTACTCCTTTGCCGGCACCGTGGCAGGCCTGGCGCATGCGCGCGAGCCCGGCCTGTTTGCCAGCCTGACCCTGCTCAGCTGCCCGCCGCTGTCGGGGCAGAGCTTTCGCGGCGTGGGCCGAATCGGCCCCTTTACGGGCCTGGCCAACGGGCGGGTGGGTGCGGCGTTGATGGTGTGGGGGATCAAGCGCAATCTTGTGCCGGTCCCGCCGGGGCGCCTGCGTTTTGTGCGCGACAGGTTTGCCTTGACCCGGCGGCAGTCGGTGCGTGACATCGTGACCCTGATGAAGGACAGCCCGAACCTTGCCACGTCGTTGCGGGGGGCTAAGCTGCCCAAGCTGGTTGCCGTGGGCGAGCACGATTTATGGCCCACGCCATTGCACGCCGAATTTGCGGCGTCCATCGGCGCTCAACTGCATGTCTACCACTCCGGCCACAGCCCGTGCGAAACCTCGCCGCACCAGCTGTGCAGGGACCTTCTGGCGTTGTTTGGCAACACGGCGAAGTGAGCGGCTCGGGCAACTGGCAAGCTACCGGGGGTGGTTGCGGGCCCATACGCGGCGTTCGTGCCGGCGTTTCAGCGGTGGCTGCACGGCGAACTCATAGCGAAACGTGTCCACGGACATGGCCAGGCGCTGCCCCAGCGAACCCCACGTCTTGAACGGGCGGGCCGAGACCGGCATGCGCAGGCCGGCGTCGTACTTGACGGACATGTCGGGCCGAAGCCGGTAGGAGATATCGAGGTCGTCGTGGATGCGGGCCAAGTCCCTGCCCACCTCGGGACCAAGCCGCGCCCAAACGTCCGCCGTCATGGCGTAATTGGAGCCGAAGACCGGCGCGTGTCCCAGCAGGAACCCCACCACGTGGAAGTATCCGCCCAGGTACAGGGTGCGCCCCAGCCAGCAGACCAGAGCGCTGTGGCCATAGAAGTCACCGGGCCCGGTCACCAGCGACAAGGGACCCGACGCAGCCAGATCCGCTTCAACCCGTGCCAACCAGCCGGGGTGCGGCATTGAATCGGCGTCGAGGCGGGCCAAAATGTCGGTGGCCGCCGCATCAAAGCCGCAGCCCGTCGCCCCGGCCACTCCCGGCGCAGGCCAGTAGATCCGTTGAACGCCGGCGCCGGCGCAAACGTCCGCGGTGTTGTCGGTGCTGCCGTTGTCCACCACGATCACCACATCGGCCGGCCGGGTCTGGGCGGCAAGGCGGGCCAGGCACCGGGCAAGCATTGCAGCGTCGTTGCGCGAGGGGACTACGACGCCGATGGTGGTCATGGCCCCAACCCTACTGTGCCCTATTGCGGGGTCCTGTCGGGCTGCTCTCTCCGTGCCTTGAATCCGATGACGGATCTGTTCCGGCCGCTGCCGGCGGCATCCCACGGGCCGCGGGTTGCCAGGGCCACCAACACCACGCCGGCAACGACGCCCAGCCACCAGCCGTAGCCGTTCCCCGTCACGAGCTTGAAAATAGAACTGAAAAAGGTCATGGCGCCCACGGCAAAAATCACGCGGGTCAGGTACCAGGAATGCCAATATGTTCGTTTGTTCCCCATATGGTCCACCCTAGACGACGGGGCTGGAGACGTTGCGGCGCACATCAAAAACTCCATGATTCACGGTGCCCTTGTCAGGCTGCGGGCGTACCCTGAGAGTATGCGAATTCCCGTAAACGGCAACCTTCCATGAGTCGCCGGTGGTTGCGCTGGATGCCCGCGGCCGCAATGCCCGCCGTGGTCGCCGCCGTCGTGCTGGCC
>JBAUMA010000504.1:0-3388 GCA_049578485.1 Specibacter sp. | reverse complement strand
CCCGTGGGGTGCCTAGTTGTGGTGGGCGATACTGGGATCGAACCAGTGACCTCTTCCGTGTCAGGGAAGCGCGCTACCGCTGCGCCAATCGCCCAAAGATGGGATGGAACTTGATAAAAAACTGCCGGAATCTTGAAAGACTCCGGCAGTTTCCATACTATTTCCGAGCGGTTGACGAGATTCGAACTCGCGACATCCACCTTGGCAAGGTGGTGCTCTACCAGCTGAGCTACAACCGCATAAGCATCATTTTCTCCCGTTTGCGTCTCCGCTTCGGTAGTCCGTGTTGCTGCGGTGAAAACATTACCCGAGCCTTTTGGGAAACACCAAATCGGGGGCTGGGTGCCGTGTGCCTGGTGGCGGCAGTGGGGGCCGGATCGTTGAGTTGGCGCGGAAGTTGCCCTCACCATTCGAATTACAACAGTGTTATTTCGGTCCCGTTTTGGGCTGTTTGGCGCCATTTTCGCCATTATTTCCGGTGAGGCGCTCGTCACATACGTTCCGGACGGGAGTTCTCCGGTTTGACGATGGCCCACCGCCAGGATCCCGCACGGCCCGATTATGAACATGGAAAGGATTGGGCTATTGTTTTGAACGCACCAAGGAATGAGCATTGAAACGCCCGCGTTTCATGTTCCCTACTTGGGCGATTGGCGCAGTGGTAGCGCGTTCCGTTCACACCGGAGAGGTCGCTGGTTCGAACCCAGTATCGCCCACCGATGAAAGCCCCCGCATCCTTATTAATGGATGCGGGGGCTTTTTCATGCCCGGCCGGCGTGCGCCGGCTGTCCTCGTTGTCCACAGCACCCCCCGACAGGGCTGCACCCGTCAGATTGTAGTGAAATAGTGGAGTCATGAGTTCACCGGCATTGGCACACAGCACCGACCTCGGGCGGATGTACGCCCGTTCCCTCACGGATCCGCCCAAGGTCCCCTCCATCACCACGGTGATCGGCCAGCAGTCCGCCAGCCTGGACGGCTGGATCGGCTACATGGCCGCCAATGCCGTGGCCAAGCACCCCGACCTGGGCACCGCCGTCGGCAATGCCAGCCAGCTGCGCACGGTGGTGCGCGACAGCTCCAACGCCGCCGAGCAATACCGCGATGCCGCCGCTGCGCGTGGTGACAGGGTGCACCACTACTGCGAGCAGGTGGCGCTGCGCGCCCTGGGACGGCCGCACCAGATGGTCGAGGCCCGCGCAGAACTGGGGAAACGCGGCGAGGAAAACTTCGCGGTCCGCTTCGACACATGGTGGGACGAGTACAAGGTCCAGCCGCTGGCGCCGGAAATCACCGTGTGGAATGAAACCGTCGGCTACGCCGGCACCCTGGACCTGGTTGCCACGATTGGCGGGAAGCTGTGCATCATCGACTATAAGACCAAGGGCACCGACAGGAACGGCCAGGTCAAGAGCCTCGATGCCAAGGTGGTCATGCAGCTGGTGGCAGGGATGAAGGCCGAGGAATCCATCCTCGACGAAGCCGCCGGAACGTGGGAAGCCTGGAAATACGGGGCCGAGCCCGTGTTGCTTGGCGTCGCCATCGGTGAAACCGAGGTGCGCACCTTGCGGGCCAACCCTGCCGTGCTGAAACAACATTGGTTCAAGTTCGCCTCCCTGCGCAGGGTCTGGCAAACCTCCATGGACGCGGCACAGGCCGGCCCGCCGCTGCTGCCGATTGCCCCTCCCGCGGACTGAGACAGCCTTGGCGGGAAGAACGCTGGCTAAACTGGAGCCCAGAGAAAAGTGTGCACCCGGCAACGGTGCACTTCCACACCGAGAATGAGGTCCCACCCATGGCCATCCTGAGCATCCGCATCATCGGCGACCCCGTCCTGCGCACCACCGCCGAAGACGTGACCGAGTTTGGCCCCGACCTGGCCAAACTCATCGATGACATGGCCGAGACCATGGTGGACGTCCGTGGTGCAGGGCTGGCCGCGCCCCAAATTGGGGTCAACAAGCGCCTGTTCACCTACTCTGTTGACGGCGAGCAAGGCCATGTGATCAACCCCGTCCTGGTGGCAAGCGATGACTTCCAGCCCGACGAACCCGAGGGTTGCCTTTCAGTGCCCGGGCTGGGCTTCAACGTCCGCCGCCACCGCTGGGTCCGCATTACCGGCGTGGACAAGAACGGCGAAGCCATCGACATGGAGGCCACCGGCCTGCTGGCCAAGTGCTTCCAGCATGAGACCGACCACCTCAACGGCAAGTTGTACGTGGACCGGCTCGAAGGTGAGGACCGGAAGACTGCGCTGCGGGCCATCCGCATGGCCAACTACCACGACGTGGCGGCGGAAACGGTCACTAAACGTGCCCGCACCGTTGGTTCCGCGTTCGGTGCAGGCGCCGCCCAATGAGGGTGCTGTTTGCCGGCACCCCCGCGGTTGCACTGCCCTCCCTTGAGTCCCTGATCGCCGCCGGGCACGAGATCGTCGCCGTCCTGACCCGTCCGGACGCGCCGCTGGGACGCAAACGCGTCCTCACGCCGTCGGCCGTTGCCGTGCGCGCCGCCGAGCTGGGGCTGCCCCTGATCAAGGCCGACAAGGTCGACGCCGAAGCCGCCGCGGCCATCGCGGCCGCAGCTCCCGAGGTGGCCGCGATCGTGGCCTACGGCGCCATCGTCCCCGAGAAGGCCCTGGCCATTCCCACCCACGGCTGGATCAACCTGCACTTCTCCCTCCTGCCCGCCTGGCGCGGGGCAGCCCCCGTGCAGCACGCCGTCATCCACGGTGATGAGGTCACCGGCGCTTCCGCGTTCCTGCTGGAAAAGGGCCTGGACACCGGACCCGTCTACGGCACCATGACCGAGACCATCCGCCCCATCGACACCAGTGCCGAACTGCTCGAACGGCTCTCCCGCAGCGGGGCCCTGTTGCTCGCCCAGACCATTGGCGCCCTGGAAACCGGGCGCCTGGCGGGTGTGCCGCAACAAGGCGAGGTCTCGCTGGCCCCCAAGCTGACCCTGGAGGACGGGCACGTGAGCTGGGCGGACCCCGCCCTGGCCATCAACCGCCGGATCCGTGGCGTCACCACCGAGCCCGGTGCCTGGACCATGCTTGGCGGCCAGCGCTTCAAGCTTGGTCCCGTGGCCCTGCGGCCCGATGTCACGGATCTGGCTCCGGCGCGGCTGCGCGTGGAGCCCAAGGCCGTGCTGGTGGGCACCGGCTCCCACGCCGTGGAGCTCGTCTCCGTCTAGCCGGCCGGCAAAAAACTTATGAAAGCAACCGACTGGGCTCGTGGCCTGGCCAACAAGGAAGATGTGGTGTTTGAATGACCAGCGAGCAAGGCGGGCGTTCGAGCCACCAAAGCAGCCGATCCGGGCAGGGCGGCAATTCCGGCGGTGTCCGGCGTCGTGATGATGCTGGGCGCGAGCGGAACCGCAGTAC